>DJPE01000037.1:18073-22142 GCA_002439705.1 Christensenella sp. UBA6420 | reverse complement strand
TTTACTTTCCGTTCAGTTGTTAATGTACACTCGCTATAAAATATAGCTTATATAGAATAATTCTTTTTTATTTTTTTGTCAATTAAAAAATAAGTAATTTCAAAAAAAATTTTTTATTTTTTTCTTTTTTATCCTTATAAATAGTATTACCCCGCCGCCGAGCCGCATAATTTAGCTTTTAAGTAAAAAGAAAGCGGATAATTTCTCCGCTCCCTTTATTTTCTTTTATTATCAGCCTTACTTTATTCTTTATTTAGTTTTGCGGTCACTTCGTCGGGAACGTTTATTTCGGTCGTTCCGCAGTCGCTTACGCTGTAAACGTCGGTTTTCGGTGTGTAAGTTTTCGCATTGGCGGTCGCTTTATACTCAAAAGAAATGGTAATTTCGGTTATTTTATTGTTGGCTATCTTTATCTTAACGCTGCAATTTTCTGCGTTTATTCTGTCGGCAAACTGCGGAGCGTATTTCTTTATAAACGCTACTACCGCCGCGCTGTTTTCGGCGACGTAAACGTTACTTTCTTCGGTTGCGGCAAATTCGCTTACCGCTATTTCGGTAAGTTCCTTTATATTCGGTATCGCCGCTTTATAGTTTTTGTTTAAGACTTGCGTGTTGCCGTTTACCGCTTTTCTTACGCCGTCTTTATAAAAAACGTACATAGTGGCAGCTCCTGTTTTTTCGACCACCACGGTGTCGCCTGACTGCTTGTAGTAAGTACCGTTACTTGCGGTGAAAGTTATATTAGCGAGAGATTTTACGTTAGCGTAAATCTGCTCGAAAGTCAAAGGGTCGTCCGTTACGGCAACCGATACCGTAACCGTAGCCGTGTCGGTATAAGTCTTTCCGTCGCGGGCAACGTAGGTTATAGTAACCGTATAAACTCCCGCGGCGTTAAGGTTAAGGTTACCTTTATCTATCATTTCTTCCTTTACTACCTTAGCTTCGCCCTGTTCGGTTACGCTGAAAAGAGTAACTACGGCAAGCGATTCGCCTACGGTTACCGTCTTGTCGGTGTGGGTGATAGTCACCACGTTTTCATAATCGGGCGTAGTAACTTCTGTACTTCCTACGTCGGATACTTCCATAACGAAAACGTTTTCTTCTTCAACCCCTTCTTCGGTAGTTTTCGCATAAACGGTTTTTATAACGTTGTTCTCGTCGAGCGTAATCGTCACTTCGTCGGGAACGTAAGTTGCGCTGTTTACGTTAAAGATATACGCCATCGCAAGTTCGATTTTATCCGCGCTTACGAAATATTTTCCTTCGAAGTATCTGAAATCGTCGGCGGTAAACTCGGATAAATTTATTACGTTTACTAAATATTCGGGGTCGTCGGATATTACCCATTTATTCTCGCTATTCTTAAAATACTTTATTTTAAGATAACCTTCGTCATTGAACTCGTAAATATATTCGTAAAAATCGGTTCCGTTACCCCTATCGTATTTTAGATAGGAAAAATTACCGTCGTTTTTGTAAGTGTTGGTTACGCTTACGCCTTCCGCGCTGTGAGTAATCGTAACCGTGTCGTTATCGTAGCTTTTCGCTATCGCCGCGGCTATCGCGTTTTTCCTTACCGTAGCATCGTCGGTGGGATTCTTATTATCGCCGATATTATCATCGTCAGTTTCTCCGCCGGGCGTAACCTGTCCGCCGTTATCGTCGGGAGTAGCGTCGGGCTTACACGCGGTGCATAATAATGCTATACATAACGCGGTAAATACCACTATTAAAAACTTCGTTATCTTTTTCATAATTACCTCTCTGCTGATTTTTCCTTATCCTTATATATATAGTAACTTAAATAAAGCCTTTTAGCAAGCCTGAGCCGTTTAAGAAAAAGGCAATATTATTGTAAATATTTGTATAGTGAAGTTCGCTCAATAGAAAGTGAAGTTATCGCTGACGCGATAGTGAAATTTTTGCTTCCGCAAAAGTGAAGTTTTTGCTTACGCAAAAGTTACGGATTTTTTATTTAATTATCCATAATTTGCGTACTCGAACGCAAACTTCACTCGCCGCAAGGCGAACTTCACTGTCACAAGACAACTTCACTCGCCGTACGGCTAACTTCACTAAAAAAAACGACCCGCAAAAAACGAGTCGTAATTTTTGTAATTCCGTGAAACGATTAACGTTTGCTGAACTGCGGAGCTTTTCTTGCTTTGTGAAGACCGTATTTCTTTCTTTCTTTCATTCTCGGGTCTCTGGTAAGGAAACCTGCTTTTTTAAGTTCGGGTCTTAAAGTTTCGTCGGCTTCGCACAAAGCTCTGCTTATTCCGTGTCTTATTGCTCCTGCCTGTCCGGTAAGTCCGCCGCCCAATACGTTTACTACTACGTCGTACTTATCTGCGGTGCCGGTGAGTTCGAGGGGCTGTTTAACGATAAATTTCTGAGCGTCGAGCTTGAAATATTCGTCCATGGGTAATTTGTTTACTACTATTCCGTTTTCTCCGCCGGGAATAAGTCTTACTCTTGCAATAGCTTTCTTTCTTCTGCCTACTCCCCAAAACTGGATTTTCTTAACTACTTTCTTTGCCATAATTCACCTCTTACTTTAAGATAAGTTCTTTAGGCTGTTGAGCCTGGTGGTTATGCTCGCTTCCTTTGTACACAAACAACTTCTTAATCATCTGTCTTCCGATGCTGTTTTTCGGGAGCATACCTTTTACGGCTTTCTGAACGGCGAAATCGCTCTTTTCTGCCATAAGTTTGTCGTATCTTATTTCTTTAAGTCCGCCGATATAACCGGTGTGATAACGGTAATATTTTTGTTCTTCCTTCTTTCCGGTAAGAGCGACTTTGTCGGAATTAAGTACGATTACGTAATCTCCGGTATCGACGTTCGGGGTAAATACCGGTTTATTCTTTCCTCTCAATATAGCGGCTACTTGCGAAGCGAGTCTACCGAGAGAAACGCCGGTAGCGTCGACAACGTACCATTCTCTCTTAACTTCTTCGGGCTTTGCCATATATGTTTTCATGGTAAAAAACCTCCGTTTTTCTTAAATATTACGCCGCTTGTTTTTTCCGAGGGGCTAATTCGGTCAAAATTTACGACATTAGCTTAATAATGATAATATAACTCTCCACTTTTGTCAATCGCTTTTATGCATTTTTTTGGGTTTTTATGATTGAATTATATTTATTTGTATGATATAATTATCCGTATGAAAGACGTAAGTACCATTTTAGACGATATAAAATTGGAATTGAGCGCGACGCTTAACGCCGCGGAGTATATGCTCTGGATAGACGGGCTTACTCCCGTGTGCTGTTCCACTACCGATATAGTAGTATGCGCTCCGTCCGCCAACGCAAGAGACACGCTGGAAGCCAACTACGCTTTCAAGTTTCTCGACGCGGCTACGAAGGCGGGGTATCCTATAAATAACGTTCACTTTATTACCGAAGACGAAAAGAGCTTTTTTATCGACGATTCGGCTCCGACTCCGACGGAAATTCCCGTCGAACCGCCCGTTCATAAAAAACCGAACCCCTTTATTCCCCGTTACACGTTCGATAATTTCGTCGTGGGCGAAAGCAATCGCCTTGCCTTCGTTACTGCGCAGACGGTAGCGGAAAATCCCGGAATAAACGACGGTCTTCTCACCTTTAACCCCTTGTTTATTTACGGCGGAGTGGGTTTGGGAAAAACTCACCTTCTTCACTCCATCGGTAACTACATTATGGAAAACAACCCGTCCCTTAACGTGGTTTACGTTCCTACCGAAACCCTTACCAACGAATATTTCGCTTCTTTAAGTAAATACTCTACCGATAAGGACGCTTACAGGAACTTCCGCGAAAAGTACGCCGACGCCGACGTCCTTATGCTCGACGACGTGCAGTTCTTACAAAAGAAAGGCGGTCTTCAGGACGTAATTTTCCATATCTTCAACGACCTTTACAACAAAGGTAAACAGATAGTCCTGTCTTCCGACCGTCCGCCTAAGGATATTAACGATATAGAAGACAGACTCCGCTCCCGTTTCGAAGGGGGAATTATGACCGATATATGGACTCCGTCGATAGACACCCGTATATCCATAATAATGAAAAAGTTGGA
>DJPE01000037.1:11101-17978 GCA_002439705.1 Christensenella sp. UBA6420 | reverse complement strand
GCTTTGCTTAAAGTAATAATGTTCGCTCAGCTTAACGGACGGAAACCTACTTTGGAACTTGCCAAAGAAGCCTTGAAAGAAAAAGAAATCGCCGATTCCGTCGCCGTGGACAGTAACAAAATAATATCTGCGGTAAGCGAATATTACAGGATTCCCGAAAACGATATTATAGGCAAGAAAAAAACGAAAGAAATAGTCGAAGCAAGAATGATAGCTATATATCTCGTGTACGACCTTCTTAACCTGCCTTTAATAAACATAGGTCAGATTTTCGGCGGAAGAGACCACACCACGATAATCTATTCGAGAGATAAAGTAATAAACTCTCTCGGCACGAACGGCAAAAACGACAAAGCCGTCAAGGATATAAAAGAGATGCTGAATGTGTAAAACTAAATAGCGTTGTTGACGTATTGTGGATAACGATTAACATTTTATCCACAATAAAACCATAAAAAAACGCGAATTTATTTTACGTTTAATCGAAAAAATAACCGTAAAATAAAGTTGTCAACATTTATACACAGCCTATAATAATAGATATCCTTACTAAATATAAAAACTAAAATATAAGGAGAAGAACGAAATGAAATTCTTTTGTTCCGGAACAGAACTCGCAAACGCGTCCAACATTGTAAGTAAAGCCGTAGCGGTAAATAAAAACATACCGATATTAGAAGGCATCAATATAAAAGCTATAGGAAAGAACGTAACCTTATCCGCTTTCAATCAGGAACTTTATATAGAAAAAACTATACCCGCCGACATTTACGAAGAAGGCGAAGTAATTGTAAACGGAAAACTCTTCAACGACTGTGCCAACAAGATAAGCGGCGTTGAGAAAGTAGGCATCGAAAAAGGTTTCGACAATAAAATAACCATATCCTTTAATAAAAGCAGTATGGAACTTAATTATTTCGAAAACAGCAGTTTCGCCACTTTCGGAAATTACAACGAAGACAACAGCTGTTATATTAAGGAAAGAGACCTTAAAGAAGTGTTCGAAAGAGCTATCTTCTGCGTATCCCCCGGCGCGGACACGAGAATGTTGCTGAAAAGCTGCTGTATAGACGTTTACGACGGAATTATGGAAGCGGTTTGCCTTGACGGTTTCCGCCTTGCCATAAGCCAGAAACCCGTAAGGTTCGAGAAAGGTCACGTCAAGTGCGTGGTTTTGGGTAAGATTATATCCGATATAATAAAGATACTTACCGATTCCGAAGACGAAGTAAAGATAATTAACGAAAAGAAGACCCTTATTTTCGATTTGGGTCACACCAAAATTAAAACCACGCTTATAGACAGCGACGTCCACAATTACAGAAACAACCTTCCGAAAACCGAAAATTACGAAATAATCGTCAATAAGGAAGAACTAGAAGGTAGCCTTAACAGAGCCGCCATAATAAGCCGCGAAAGCCATAACAATTCCATAATAATGACCGTCCATAATAATACGATGAACATTTACAGCGAGAACGAAAAAGGAAAAACCAGCGAAAATCTCGACTGCAAGTGCGAAGGCGAAGAAATAAAGATAGGTCTTAACAACAGGTTCCTTATGGACGCTATAGCGAGAATTAAGGAAGACTACGTAAAAATTATTATCGAAGACAGCAGAAAGCCTATCGTAGTAAAGAGAGTGGACAGCGACGATTACCGCTGCATAATTCTTCCCATAAGGATAGTGGCGTAAAATAAAAAAACGATGAATAATTCCTTATTAAAATACACGGTTAATTCCGATATATATAAGTTTTTTTATAGGGATGAGATTTTATTCGAAAGCACGAAAAACAATCCTTTTCTATATCTGAGCGTCGAAAAAGAAGGAGTCAAAAAACTCCTTCCTTTTAATGAATTCGAAATAGAAAAAGAAGAAGAAAACGTGTTTGAAATCAAATTTTTCGCGGTAAGCTGCGTCGTTAAAATTACGATAAAATGCGACGAAAACAACGTTTTTTTTGCGATTAAAAAAATAGGCAGAACCGACGACAGATTATATATAAGATTAAACAAAAAAGACACGAGAACGGTAGGTCTCGGACTCAACGTAATAAAGCAACTCGACTCCGAAAAGATAGGTATTCTCGACCGTCTGAAAGAAAAAAAGAAAAATAAAGAATATCTGAATATAGATAATACACTTAATTTTTACGTCGTGAACGGCTACTATTTCAGTAACGGCAATATAAACGACTGGGAACTCGAAATAAACAAAAGCGTCCTTTTATCCAGCGCGCAGGAAAATATAGAATTTCGTCTGGAATTTAACAAAAGATTTAGTTTTTCGCAACAAAATTCTTATAAAATATTAAAAACAAACTTTTCCGATATAGAAAAAGTATCGGAAAGCGATTACGACGGAGTGATTACCGAATATAATTCAGATATAAAAACGCCGTATATAATAAGGAAATTAAGACGAAACAAAATAGTCTTCATTACCCTGTCCCCCCTCGTTAAAGAAACCGACTACGATTATAATTCGTTCGATAAATCCACTATGATTAAAGCAAGCGGCGGATTTATGGTAGATATAACGGACAAAAACAACGAACGGGCTTTTATGAACAGGATAAGGAAAATCTGCGACCTTAACCCGGACGGAATTTACGTCGACGAAAAGGGAGCCGAACCGACGGAAAATTCGTTAATAAAAAATGTTCTTTTTTACGAAAATTTACATTCTCTAATAAAGAATGTTTTGTGTGAATATACGAAAAAATATATAATTTACAATAAATTAAATTCTTCCGATATTATAGAAAATCCGATAAAAATAAACGAAGAAAAAAAGAGAGATTCTCTTATCTGTTCTTATAAAAACAATCTTAAAATAAACGAAGAATTATATTCGGTAAATTACGAAGAAATAAGGAAAAAAGAAAATATTTTTATAAACAACCTTTTATTCTCCGGATATAAGTCTTACTTCTACGAATGTACGTCTTCGGACGTCCCCAACCTTATTTATCAGGGAAAATTACAGCTTATCGTCGACGATAGTAAATTGTTGAAAAATAAGCGTTTTAATAAGAAAACAGCTAAAAATTAACATACTCATATTTTATTAAAATGTTCTCCGTGAAAAATTAGCGTTGTTTAACGTGAAACTAAATATTAACAAATATTAAAAAATGTAAAACAAATATTGCCGTTTTGTAAATATTTGAGTTTTAACGTATTTTTTTCCGAAATATAAGCTTTATAAGTTTGTGTAAAAATATACGTAGCGTTTGACAAACGACTATATGTAATGTATAATTAGACAGCTAATATTAAAATAATATATAAGTGAGGACATAAAAATGAAAAGAACTTACCAACCGAAAAAAAGACAAAGAAGCAAAGTACACGGATTCAGAAAGAGAATGGCAAGCACCAGTGGCAAAAACGTTCTTAAAAGAAGAAGAAACAAAGGCAGAGCTAAACTTTCCGCATAAGTAAATGCAGAAGATATACCGTTTGACGCAGCGGAGCAGTTTCGGTTACGTTTACCGGAAAGGCTCGTCTTTTTCCACTCCGCGTCTTGTTATGTACGTCGTGAACGCGCATAATCTTAAAGTAGGCATAGTCGTCGGCAAAAAAGTCGGCAACAGCGTCGTAAGAAGCAGAGTGAAAAGAAGAATAAGCGAAAGGTTCAGATTGCTTATACCCTGCGTCGAACAGGATAAGAATTTCGTCATCGTGGCGAGGTCTGCTTGCAGCGAAAGCGACAGCGCGACGATAGAAAAAGACCTTTATTACCTTCTGAAAAAAGCGGGAGCGTTAAAGAGTAAAGATGAAGTTTCTGTGTAAAAAGCTGATTCTGTTCTATAAGAAGTACGTTTCCGGTACTATTCACGCGGCTTGTAAATTCACCCCCACCTGCTCTATGTACGCATACGACGCCATCGAAAAATACGGCGTGATAAGGGGTATAATTTTAGGAAGCGCAAGAATATTAAGATGTAATCCTTTTTCGAAAGGCGGGTTCGACCCCGTGAAAGAAAATTTGAGAGGAAATGCCAAATGGAGTTTATGACCTTACTCGCGGCAAGTAAACTTAGCGACGCGATAGGTAAATTTATTTATGAAATTTTGTACGGCTGGATTTCCGGCTGGTCGTCGAACTGGGGAATAGTAGGAGCTTTCTCCGTCACCGTTATTATGTTTACGATATTCCTTAAATGTATCGTATTCCCCTTCGATTTGTGGCAAAAACAAATAACGAGAAGCAACGCGAAAAAAATGGAGCGTATGAAACCGGAGCTTGAAAAAATAACCAAGCAATGCGGCTCCAACAAAGAAATGCTCATGCAAAAACAGCGCGCGTTGTACAAAAAATATAAATATTCCACTTTCGGCGCGTGCTTGCCCATGATTATTACGCTCGTAATTTTCTTCGTTGTATTCGCGGGATACAATAGCGCGGTAAGAATTCATAACAAGACTCTTTACACCGAATTAGAAAATATTTACGACACTACGTTCTATGCAGAAATGAAAAGCCTCGAAAGTTCGGGAACGGAATACACCGACGCGGAACTTCATGATTTAGCCACCGCGAAAGCACAAGAAGCGGTTTTAGCTAATTACAAGAGCGAAAGATTTTTACTTACGAAAAACATTTTCGTAGCCGACACATGGAAAAAACCCGTGCCGAGCGCGTCCGACTTTACCGGGACGGGCTTAGGAGGATCGGGAGTAACGGGCGTGGACACGGACAAATACGAAATCGTAATGAAACCTATTATGGAAAAGTACAACACTACCTGGAACGGCTACCTTATACTCCCCGTACTCGTACTTATACTTAATATATTAAGTATGAAACTTAACAAACCCGCAGAACAACCCGCAATGGCAGGTCAAAGCGAAGAGCAAGCCAAGGCGCAACAGTCGCAGATGAAAATAATGCAGTATATTATGCCTATAATGATGCTCGTATTCGCGTTGTTCTATTCGGCGGCGTTTACTTTGTATATGTTCGTAAACTCGTTACTTACGACGTTATTTAACCTTATATTTAACGTAGTTACGAAAAAAATCGACGCGAAAGAAAAAGACAGACAGATGTCTGTCACAGTTAAAAAATAAAAAACAGAGGTTATGATGAAAGAATTTGAATTTAAGGGTTCTACGGTGGAAGCCGCAATAGAAAAAGGCTTGAAAAAACTCGGACTTACGAGAGAAGAAGCCGAAATAGAAGTCCTTAACGGCGAAGGAATTTTTACCAAGGCTTTGGTAAAAATTACTCCCATAACTAAGGAAGAAACGGTGGAAGAAGTCAAAGTCGAAGACGAAAAAGAAGAAGAAAAAGACGAAGTTACCGAAGCCGTAATAGAAGCCGCCGAAAAAGAAGAAGCGGAAACTACCGAAAATAAAGAAAACGGCGAAAAAAGAGAAAGAAGAGATAGAAGGAACCGCGACAACAACCGCCGTCCGAGAGAAAGAGTAGATTATTTTCCCGAAGAAAAAGAAAAAGGAAAAGAATATATCGGAGTAATCGCTTCTTACTTTTCCGACAAGGTAAGAATAGACGCGAAGAGCTATCAGGACGAAATTTGTTTCTATATCGGCGGCGACGACGCCAAGAACTTTATCGGTCACAGGGGCGAAACTCTCGACGCAATTCAGTATCTTACGAGCCAGTATATAAACTCGGCAAGAAACGACGACAATCACGTCAGAGTAACCGTAGACGCCGATTTTTACAGAGAAAGACGCAAGAGAGTTCTTACTGCCTTAGCTAAAAAACTTGCCGCTCAGGCATATAACGAGAAAAGAGAAATAAGTCTCGAACCGATGAACAGCTACGAAAGAAGAATTATTCATTCGGTTTTACAAAACAGCTACGAAGCCACTACCCGTTCCGAAGGCGAAGGCAAAGACCGTCACGTCGTAATAGTACCCAAGTGCGAAGTTATGACCTACGGCAACGTAAGCAGCGAATTCCGCAAGAAAGGTCCCGGCAGAACCAAGACCTACGGCGGAAAGAAAGTCGTGTTTTAATGAGCAATACTATTGTCGGCGTAGCCACTTGTCTGGGCGCGCCGTCGGGTATAAATATAATAAGGATAAGCGGAGAAGACTCCTTCCCTATCGTAAAGAGCGTATTTTATTCCAAAGCTACCGCGACCGATATATGGGAATACAACAAAATGTATCTCGGCACGGTGACGGGCGAAGATTTCAAAGAAAGGGCGTTTTGTGTTTTATACAAAGCGCCTAAATCATATACGGGAGAAGACGTGGCGGAAATTCATTGTCACGGCGGTTCCGGGGTTACTAAAGCTATTTTTAATCTCCTTATAAATAAAGGCGCGCGTCCGTCGGAAGCGGGCGAATTTACGAAAAGAGCTTTCCTTAACGGCAAACTTACCCTATCCGAAGCCGAAGGCGTAGCCGATATGATAAACGCCGAAACGGAAGGACAGGTAAGAAACGCGTACAAACTTATGAGCGGAGAACTGACGAAAGGCATCGAAGAAACAGAACTTGCCCTGACCGAAGCCGCCGCCATGCTCGAAGCGAAATTAGACTATCCGGAAGAACTCGAAGAAGAAACAAAGCCCGCCGCGTATAAAGTTCTGTTACGGGCAAAGGCTGTCTGCGACGACCTTATAAAAAGTTCCGTCGGTACGAAAATCTTAAAAAACGGTGCCGATATTGCGATAGTCGGGATACCAAACGCAGGAAAAAGCACTTTACTTAACGCTATTCTGAAAGAGGACAGAGCGATAGTCACGCCGATAGCCGGCACTACACGCGACGTAATAAAAGAGAGTGTGGAAATTAAGGGAATAAAACTTAACTTTCTTGATACCGCGGGTATCCGCGACAGCGGTTACGACGAGATAGAAAAGATAGGAATAGAAAAATCGCGTAACGC
>DJPE01000037.1:0-11041 GCA_002439705.1 Christensenella sp. UBA6420 | reverse complement strand
AATTATTAAGTTTACTCGACGGAAAAAAGAGCGTAGTAGCCGTAAACAAGTCGGATATAGGAAAGTATAAAAAAGACGGAATAAAGATTTGCGCAAAGACCGGCGAAAACGTAGATAAACTACTCGAAAAAGTAATAAGTTTACTCGATAACGACGGAATGTACGAAAAAGGAATTATAACGAACGAACGCCATATAGCCGCCCTTAAGGAGTGCGTCGGTTTAATTAACGACGCTATCGCCGCTTACGACGTTATGCCGTCGGAATGTATAGCGGTAGACATATACGCCGCAAGCTCGGCTTTGGGAAGAATTACCGGTAAATCGGTCGGCGACGACGTAATAAACGAAATATTCTCGCGTTTCTGCGTGGGAAAATAGGAGAAAAAATATGCGTTGCGTATTGCAGAGAGTAAGAAGCGCGGTAGTTACCGTTGACGGAAAAGTAGTCGGCGAAATAGGCAGAGGACTGCTTGTTCTGTGCGGTTTTTGCGACGGCGACGAAGACGAAAAAATAGCGTGGGTAGCTAAAAGAATATCGAAACTCAGAATTTTTACCGACGAAAACGACAAACTCAATTATTCTCTCATCGACGTAAAAGGAAGCGCCCTTATAGTAAGTAATTTTACTCTTTACGGCGACTGCTTACACGGCAACCGCCCCGATTTCGGCAAGGCTGCCAAGGGCGAAATAAGCCGCCCCATGTACGAGTATTTCGTGAGCAAAATGGCGGAATTCGTACCCGTTCAGACGGGCAGATTCGGCGAACATATGGAACTTAAATTGGATATAGACGGACCGATAACCGCCGTCATAGAAAAGTAATTATGAGAAAAGAATTCGACGCAGTGGTAATAGGCGGCGGACACGCAGGAATAGAAGCCGCTCTCTCTCTCGCAAGGACGGGACACGAAACGTTAATAGTGACTTTAACCCTTAACGCAATAGGTTTTATGCCCTGCAACCCTAACGTAGGCGGCACGGCGAAAGGTCATATAGTTAAAGAAATCGACGCTTTGGGCGGAGAAATGGGCAGAATTGCCGATATGGCTACCATTCAGACGAGAATGTTGAATCTCGGCAACGGGGCCGCCGTTCACTCTTTACGGAATCAGGTAGACAAGGATAAATATCACGCTTTAATGAAAGAAGTCCTGATAAAACAGGATAAATTGCACGTTCTCGAAGGAGAAATAGAAGAAGTCATTTTCGACGGAAAAAAAGTAGTCGGCGTTAAAACCATGCTCGGCGATATTTACAAGACGAGAGCGGTGGTTTTGTGTACCGGCGTGTACTTAAAAAGCCGCATAATAATCGGCGATTACACGAAAAACAGCGGACCGCAAGGGTATTCCCGCGCGGAAAAACTTTCCGACTGTCTTATAAACGCAGGACTGCCCGTAAGAAGATTTAAGACGGGTACTCCTATGAGAGTAAAAAGACAAACCGTCGATTTCAGCGTTATGGTACCGCAATACGGCGACGAAAACATATACCCTTTCAGCGAACTTACCGAAAAAAAGGTAGAAAACGACGCCGTTTGTTACCTTACCTACACCAACCCCGAAACCCACAAAATAATTCTGGACAACATAGACCGCAGTCCGTTATATAACGGTCTGATTACGAGCGTCGGTCCGAGATATTGTCCGTCGATAGAAACAAAAATCGTAAGGTTTAAGGATAAAGACAGGCATCAGATTTTTATCGAACCGGAAGGAAAAGACAACGACGAAATGTACGTTCAGGGATTAAGCACTTCCCTGCCTTTCGACGTTCAGGAAAAGATGCTCCACAGCATAAAAGGACTTGAAAACGCCGAAATTCTCCGCTACGGGTACGCAATTGAATACGACTGCCTTAACTGCGAGTGTCTACTCCCCACTCTCGCCGTAAAAAACTTCGTCGGGCTTTATTCCGCAGGACAGATAAACGGCAGTTCGGGATACGAAGAAGCGGCGGGTCAAGGACTTATCGCCGGCATAAACTGCGGACTGTTTCTCGACAACAAAGAACCGTTCGTTTTACGTCGCGACGAAGCGTATATAGGGGTTCTTATCGACGATTTATGCACTAAGGGAACGGAAGAACCGTACCGGATGATGACTTCGAGAGCCGAATACAGGCTGCTTTTAAGACAGGACAACGCCGATTTCCGCCTTACCGAAAAGGGCAGAGAAATAGGACTCGTAGACGACGAAAGGTACGAAAAATTCTTAGCCAAAAAACGCGAAAAAGATGCTCTCGACAAGGAGCTTGAAAGAAGATACTCCCCCGAAAAATGCAAAGAAGCGTTTGAAAAAATGAACGAACCGCTTCCTAAATCCGGCATATCGGCAAGAGAAATTTTAAGAAGAAGCACGTTAAATTGCGACGTTCTGAAAGAAATCGACGAGTATTTTACTACGGTAAATCAATTCCTTTTGAGTCAATTAGAGACCGAAATAAAATACGAAGGGTATCTGAAAAAACAAGAGCAATCGATAAAAGAAATGCGAAAAATGGAAGAGCGTATTTTGGGTGAAAACTTCAATTACGACGAAGTGGACGGATTAAGACTCGAAGCCCGTCAGAAACTGTCGGAAACCAAACCCCTTAACCTTAGTCAGGCGTCGAGAATAAGCGGCGTAAACCCTGCCGATATAGTAGTGCTTATGGTTCATTTACAAAAGAAAGGTAAGTAAAATAAATGGATATTTTTAAGGATTACGGCTTGAATATTACCGAAAATATGCAAAAACAGTTCGACAGATACACCGAACTTCTTTTGGAATATAATCAAAAATTCAACCTTACCGCAATAGTGAATCCCGACGAAATAAAAATAAAACACTATTTAGACAGCCTTACGGGAGCGGAATTTATAAAAGAAAACGCAAGCGTAATCGACGTCGGAAGCGGCGCGGGCTTCCCTGCAATCCCCTTGAAAATTTACCGAAACGACCTGAAAATCACTATGCTCGACAGCTTGAATAAACGCGTAAATTTCCTTAATTTAGTGGTAAAAGAGTTAGGCTTATCCGACGCGAACGCCGTTCATTTTAGAGCAGAAGACGCAGGAAAAACCGAACTTAGAGAAAGTTTCGATTTCGCGGTAGCGAGAGCCGTTGCAGACATGGCGGTCCTGAGCGAATACACCCTACCTTTCGTAAAAATAGGCGGCAAACTTATAGCCTACAAAGGCGACGTCGACGAAGAACTGAAAAACAGCGAAAGAGCAATAAATATTTTAGGCGGAAAACTCGAAAAGGTAAATAAATTCGCCTTGCCCGACGGAAGTAAACGCAGCATAATCATAGTCAAAAAAGTCGCGAAAACCCCCGTCAAATATCCGCGCGGGCAAAACAAACCGAGAATTAACCCTTTATAAGTATTTACAAAATTTTCGCAATATGTTAATATAAAATAAGTTATTAGTAATAAAGGAGTGTTCACAATGGCAAAGAGAGTAAGCAGAGGAATAAGCGAACTTCTCGCAAACGTAGAGGACGTACGCGAAGAAAGAAGACCGGACGAAACCAAGGTTATTAGCGTTGCCATATCCAAAATATCTCCCGACCCCGGACAGCCGAGAAAGACTTTCAACGACGAAAGTTTGGAAGAACTCGCGCTTTCCATAAAGGAACACGGGATTATACAACCGCTTATCGTCAAAAAAGACGGAAACAACTATCTCATAATCGCAGGCGAAAGACGTTATCGCGCGGCGGAAAAGATAGGTCTTAAAGAACTGCCCGTTATAGTAAGAGATTTCAACGAACAAAAAGCCCGCGAAATAAGCCTTATCGAAAACTTACAACGCGAAGACCTTAACGCTATCGAAGAAGCGCAGGCTATTAAAGAACTTATGGAAGCGTACGACCTTACGCAGGAAGAAATCGCGAAAAAACTCGGCAAAGCAAGACCGAGTATAGCGAATGCGGTTCGTCTTCTCAATTTGCCCGAAAGTTTGCAGGACGCGGTTAAGACGGGAGTATTGAGCGCGGGACACGCAAGAGCCTTACTATCTCTCCCCGATAAGAAAACCCAGCTGGAACTCGCTACCAAAGCAATCGACGAAGGCTGGAGCGTAAGACAGATAGAAAAGGAAGTAAAATATATATTAAAACCCGAAACCCGCCCCACCAAACTTACCGAACAGGTAAAGGCGAAAATGTCGCTCGAAATGCGTCAGTTCGTAGACGATATGACGAGAGTTTTTGCTACCAAAGTAAGACTTATGGGTAACGAAACTAAGGGAAGAATAATGATAGACTACTACACCAACGAAGACTTGCAGAGAATATACGAACTTATCGATTCGATGAAAAAATAGTTAAGTCCACCGCAAAGCGGCGGAGTTAATTGCCAAACGAGTTTGGCGTTAAATGCCCTTACGGGCGTGAATTGCCACTTGCGTGGCGTTAATTTCCAAAGCTGACGCTTCGGATTTACGGATACGATAATTAAATAAGGAATGGAATTATGTCCGTTCCTTTTTTTGTTATCCTAAACGCCGAAATCTATGATTTTGGCAATTAACGCCCGTCAAGGCAATTAACTCCACGCAGTGGAAATTAACGCCACGCAGTGGCAATTAATCTAATATACAAAAGCGGAATAGAACTTATACTCTACTCCGCTTATACTTTATCCTTAACGCCGAAATCTTCGATTTTGGCAATTAACGCCCGTCAAGGCAATTCACTCCGCTCCGTAAGGAGTGGAAATTAACGCCGCATAGCGGCAATTAACTCCGTAAGGAACTTAAATTTTTAACTTCGCCAATCCCCCTTCCGAAGTTTCTTTATAGTCTTTATCGAGAGCGAGTCCCGTTTCTTTCATCGTCTGGACTACTCTGTCGAAGGATATTTTTCTCGTGTCGGACAGGAAGTCGGCTAAACTTATCGCGTTTATGGCTCTCATTGCGGCGACGGCGTTACGTTCTATGCAGGGTATCTGGACGAGTCCGCATATAGGGTCGCAGGTAAGACCGAGATGGTGTTCTATGGCGATTTCGGCGGCGTATTCTATTTTGTCCAGGCCGAGTTCGAAGAGTTCGCCTAACGCCGCGGCAGCCATGGAGCAAGCCGAGCCTATCTCCGCCTGGCAACCGCATTCCGCGCCCGAAATGGAAGCGTTGGTTTTTATTAAGTTACCGATGACGCCCGCCGTTTCCAAGGCGTGAATTACCTGTTCGTCGGAAAAGTCGCATTTTCTCTGATAGTAGTAAAGGACGGCGGGAAGCACGCCCGAAGCTCCGCAGGTGGGAGCGGTCACTACGTTTTCGCCCGAAGCGTTCTGCTCGCCCACGGCGAAGGCGTATGAACATACCATGCGGTTTTCGTGGGTTTCGGGACTTTCGCCGAATTTGTTTTGTCTGTACAGTATTTTTGCCTTTTTCGCCACGTTAAGGCCGCCGGGGAGTATCCCTTCGTCGGTAAGTCCGCTGCGAATACAGTTGCACATAGCGTCCCAGATGGTTTCCATATAAAAATGGAAGTCGGCGTCTTCGGTCTGTTCGACGTATTCCCAAAGTCTTAAATCGTTCTTTTCGCAGTATTCCGCAATATCGCCGAAAGTAGTGAGATTGTAAATTAACGGCGCGGAAACGAGTTTTTCGCCGGGAGTGACGATTTTGCCGCCCCCTACGCTTAAAAATCTTATTGTGTCGATAACTTTTCCGTCTTTAACGGCGGAAATATCCAAAGTATTCGGGTGGGGCAGGTTCTGCTCAACGTAATTGAACGTAACTTCAACCTTTTTCGGCGCGAAAGTCTTTTCTATTACCCTGTCCGTGCCGTGACCTTTGCCCGTCTTTGCGAGCGAACCGTAAAGTACGACTTTATACGAATCCGCGTCGGGGTACTTGTCCGAAAAAACAAGGCACGCCTTTTCCGGTCCTATCGTGTGAGAAGACGACGGACCCCTGCCGATTTTGTAGAGTTCCCTTAACGATTCCATTCCTTTCGCTTCGAAATTCATATTTCCTCCCGACCGTCCGTCGAACGACTGAACGGTATAGAAATAGTATATCATTACGAAATAATCTTTACAATAAAAAATATCAGTGAGATACGCTTTTTTCTATCGCAAATTTTTGCAAAGTAAAATGGATTTTTGACGCTTATAAAAGTTAATTGCCGCTATGCGGCGTTAATTTCCACTCCTTGCGGAGCGGAGTTAATTGCCCTGACGGGCGTTAATTGCCAAAATCATAGATTTCGGCGTTGCGGATAAAGGAAAAGGAACGAATAAACTCCGTTTCTTATAAAAATAATATCCATAACTCCAAAGCATTAGCTTTGGAAATTAACGCCACAAAGTGGCAATTCACGCCGAGCCGTCGGCTTGGCAATTAACGCCCGCAGGGCAATTCACACAGTTTTCGACTGCGAAAAATTCCGCATAACGCTCGGTCGGGAATAAACTTCTCTATTGACTATTTTTTATTGATATGTTATTATATATCTATATAATTATTTATATATAATAAATAGGAGAAGATAGCTAAAATGACTGAAAAAATCAATAAGGCATACGACCAGGACGCCATACAGGTGCTGGAAGGATTGGAGCCGGTAAGAGTTCGTCCCGGTATGTATATCGGAAGCACGGACATTCACGGTCTTCATCATCTTGTCACCGAAGTCGTCGACAACTCTATCGACGAAGCGTTGGCGGGGTATTGTACGCACATAGAAGTATTTATTCAGCCGGACGGAAGCGTAGCCGTTCAGGATAACGGGCGCGGTATTCCTACCGGTATAATAGAAAAGGAAGGAAAGTCCGCAGTCGAAGTAGTTTTGACCAAGCTTCACGCCGGCGGTAAATTCGGCGGCGGCGGATACAAGATAAGCGGCGGTTTGCACGGCGTAGGCGTGTCCGTAGTAAACGCTCTCAGCACGTCCCTTACCGTCACCGTTAAACAAAACGGAAATATTTACTGCCAGCACTTTTCGCGCGGTAAACCGCTCGATACACTTACCGTAATAGGAAAAACCGAAGAAACGGGTACCAGAGTCGAATTTATGCCCGACGACACCATTTTCGAAACGGTTAAGTTCGAGTACGAAATTATGAAAGCCCGTCTTCGCGAGCTTGCTTACCTTAACAAAGGTCTCCGCATTTCCATTACCGACCAGAGAGCAGGACAGGAACAGTCCGAAACTCTCCACTACGAAGGCGGTATAGTGGACTTCGTTCGTCAATTGAACGCCGCGAAAGAAACGGTTTTACCTAACATAGTTTATATCGACGAAAAAGCCAACGACTGCGAAATAGAGATAGCCATTCAGTACAACACTTCTTACAGCGACGTTATTTACGCTTACGCCAACAACATTAACACCGAAGAAGGCGGAACCCATCTCGACGGCTTTAAGGCGAGTATGGCTAAGGTAATAAACGAATACGGACAGAAACTTAAAGTTCTCAAAGAAAACGAAAAGTTAAAGACCGACGACGTACTCGAAGGTATCACCGCGATAGTCAGCGTCAAGCTCCCCGACCCGCAGTTCGAAGGACAGACGAAGACTAAGTTAGGCAACAGCTACATAAGGGGTATCGTTTCCAAAGTCGTCAACGAGAAATTCGGCGAATTTTTGGAAGAAAACCCGAAGATAGCCAAAGATCTTATCTCCAAGTCGATTAACGCTCAGCGAGCGAGAGAAGCCGCGAGAATAGCGAGAGAGAACTTCCGCAGAAAAGGAGCTTTCGACTCGATGAGCTTGCCGGGAAAACTTGCGGACTGCTCCGACACCGACCCCGCCAACTGCGAAATATATTTGGTAGAAGGAGATTCGGCAGGCGGCACGGCGAAAGACGGCAGAGACCGTCACTTCCAGGCTATCCTTCCGTTAAGGGGTAAAATTCTTAACGTAGAAAAGGCAAGACTGCACAGAATTCTCGACAACGAAGAAATCAAGTCCATGATTAAGGCGTTCGGATGCGGATATAAGGAAGAATTCGATATCTCCAAGCTCCGTTACGACAGAATAATAATAATGACCGATGCCGACGTAGACGGAAGCCATATAAGAATACTTCTTCTTACCTTCTTCTTCCGCTTTATGCGTCCGCTTGTGGAACAGGGACACGTTTACGTTGCGTTGCCCCCGCTCTATCGCCTTACTAAGGGAAAGACGATGAGATATTGCTACGACGACGAAGAACTCGCCAAGGCGCAGGAAGAAATGGGCAGATGCGAATTGCAGAGATACAAAGGTCTCGGCGAAATGAGCGCGCACCAGCTTTACGAAACCACTATGGACCCTGCGACGAGAACCCTTCTGAGAGTCACTTTGGACGACGCGGTTAAAGCCGACGAAATGTTCGCCGTCCTTATGGGCGAAAATCCCGAACTCAGAAGGCAGTTTATCGAAGATAACGCTACTCTCGTCAACGGCTTGGACCTTGACGTGTAGGAGGTAGAAAATGATTAACAGAAACAAAAAAAACAGCGGTTCTCCCGAAATAAACAATATAAAAGAGATACTCTCGAATTCCAAGATAGTCCCCGTCAACGTTACCGACCAGATGAGTCGTTGCTTCATAAGCTACGCCATGGCGGTTAACGTAAGCCGTGCTATCCCCGACGTAAGAGACGGACTTAAACCCGTTCACAGAAGAATTCTGTACGCCATGCAAGACTTAGGCAACACTTACGACAAGCCTACTAAGAAATGCGCCCGTATCGTCGGTGAAGTTATGGGTAAATATCACCCCCACGGCGACAGCTCGGTATACGACGCGTTGGTAAGACTTGCGCAATGGTTCTCCATCAACGTTCCGCTCGTCGACGGACAAGGTAACTTCGGTACCGTAGACGGCGACCCCGCCGCGGCTCAGAGATATACCGAAGCAAGACTCAGTAAAATTGCCGGCGAAATGCTCCGCGATATAGATAAAGACACCGTGGACTTTTATCCGAACTTCGACGACACGTTGATGCAGCCGGTGGTTCTCCCCGCCCGGTTCCCGAACCTTCTCGTAAACGGCAGCGAAGGTATCGCGGTAGGTATGGCTACGAGTATCCCCCCGCACAACTTAGGCGAAGTGATCAGCGGTACGATAGCCTTGCTCGAAAACCCCGAAATTACCGTTGACGAACTTATGAACTACATTCCCGCCCCCGACTATCCTACGGGCGCGCTCGTAATGGGCAGAGCGGCTATACAGGAAGCGTACAGAACGGGTCACGGCGGCGTGGTTATGCGTGCGAAAGCCGAAATAGAAGAAGTAAACGGCAAAGAAAGAATTATAGTAACCGAACTTCCCTACCAGGTCAACAAAGCTAACCTTATTAAGTCCATAGCCGACCAGGCGAAAGACAAGAAAATCGAAGGCATATCCGATATCCGCGACGAAAGCGACCGTTTCGGTATGCGTATGGTAATAGAAATAAAGAGAGAAGCGAGCGCGAGCGTCGTTCTTAACACTCTTTACAAACAAACCAACTTGCAGGTGTCCACGGGTATCAACTTCCTTGCTTTGGTCAGAGGTCGCCCCGTCGTCCTTAACCTTAAACAAATGCTCGAAGAATATCTCGCTCACCAGATTACCGTAATCGAAAGAAGAACGAGATTCCTTCTTAACAAAGCTATCGACAGAGAACATATCGTAAAGGGCTTGATTATCGCCATCGCGAATATCGACGAAGTTGTGGAAATAATCAAGAAAAGCTCCGACAAGACCGACGCGGGACAGAAACTTATGGAAAAGTTCCTGCTCAGCGAAAAACAGGTCAACGCAATTCTCGATATGCGTCTTTCCAGTTTGACGAGCTTGCAGGTAGAAAAACTTAAAGCCGAAGAAAACGAATTGCAACTTACGATAGCCGACCTTACCGACGTATTGCAGAAACCCGAAAGAGTAAGAGAAATAATCAAGAACGAACTTACCGAAATCAAGGATGCTTACGCCGAAGACAGAAAGAGCGAAATAAGCTACGACGACAGCGACATAGATATAGAAGACCTTATCCCCAGAGAAGACGTCGTTATATCCATGACCTATCAGGGTTACATCAAGAGAATGGCTCTCTCCGAATACAAGTCGCAGAACCGCGGCGGAATAGGCGTGACCGCCCACAAGACGAAAGACGAAGACTTCGTAAGAAAGATGTTCGTCTGCAACAGTCACAACGACGTACTGTTCTTCAGTAACACCGGTAAGGCGTACAAATTACGTGCGTATAGGATACCGGAAGCGGCTTCTAAGACGTCCAAAGGCAGGGCTATGATAAACGTGCTGCCCCTTAGCGAAGGCGAAAGAATAACCGCTTTCTTGCCTATCCCCAACTACGACGAAGACGGATTTATCATAATGAGCACCCGTCAGGGACTTATAAGAAAGAGCGACGTAAGCGAATTCGAATCGGTAAGAACGAGCGGAAAGGTAGCTATTACCTTACTTGACGGCGACGAACTCATAGAAGTAGAAAAGACCGACGGAAACGACGACGTAATTATGGCAAGCCACAACGGCAAGTGTATCCGTTTCAGCGAGAAAGACGTCCGCCGCACGGGAAGAGGAAGTATGGGCGTACGCAGTATGAAACTCGACGACGACGATTATATAGTAGATATGGCAATAATAAGAGAAGGCGAAGACAAGAAAGTAATCACCATCTCGGAACAGGGCTTCGGCAAACGCACCGAAGAAAGCGAATTCCGCGTACAGAGCCGCGCCGGCAAAGGTATCAAAGCCGGTAACTTCAACGACAAGACCGGTAAACTCGTCAACCTTAAATTGGTAAGCCCCGACGAAGACATAATAATAATCGCCGACAACGGCACTATGATAAGAGTAAGAGCCGACCAGATAAGCGAAATCGGGCGTAATACCAAGGGCGTAACCATAATGAAGTTAAGACAAGGTACGAAAGTAGTCGCAATGGCACTCTCCCCCCACGACGAAGAAGCCGAGTTCGACGACGTGGAAGTATCCGCAGAAGAATTAGCCGCCGCCAAACAAGAAAGCGCAACGGAAGACGCGGAAGAAGGAAAGGAAGAATAGGCTGATTATTTAATTGCCACTGCTCGGCGTTAATTTCCACTCC
>DJPE01000063.1:184-9664 GCA_002439705.1 Christensenella sp. UBA6420 | reverse complement strand
GGATAACGCGGACGGACTTTACGGCGTCTGCCGTAACCTTACCGAAGAAGACAAACGGGCGTTCGACTCGGAAATAAACCCCGTAATAATAACCTACGATTTAGTCAACAGGTTCGGCTTGAAACGCGGAGATAAGATAAACATAACTCTCGGCACCGAAGAAGAAACGGGGGCTACTCTTTACGACCTTTTCACCGTCGTGGGAGTGGACGAAACTGTGACTTCCGACGACAGACTTATGGTAATAAGGAAAGATTCTTTCCGCGTGGACGGAAAGGCGTATACCCCGAAAGAGAACATAATTTTTCTGTACGTTAATAAGGACGTGCCGACGGAAGACCTGTATAAAGATTTACGGGCGAAAGCGGAAAGCAAGAGCTGTTATGCGTTGGAGCTTAACGACTGGGCGTACGCCACGAGCGTGGGAATAATTGGAGTAACGACTCTGTTAAGGATTTTGCAGATAGCGGTGAGCGCGGTAGCGTTAATCGGCGTAATAAATCTTACAGCCGTCACCGTAATGGAAAGAAAGAGAGAATACGACGTGTTCCGCGCGGCGGGTATGGACGACAAAAAATACGTCGGTTTGTCGGCGGGAGAAGGTTTTATCATATCCCTTACGGGAGCGTTTATAGGAACGGCTCTTTCCGTCGTCGTCAACGTTCTTATGCCGATTTTCGCAAAGATAATAGACAGGTACGTCGATTTTTCCGCCTTCCCGTGGCAGCTTGCCGTAATCGCCGTCGCAATAATAGTCGGGTACACCGCAGTTTACACCGTGACAGCTTTACTTCGTCGTAAAAAGACAGCCGTGGAAAGGAACGTAATTTAACGATAGATTTTTTAATTAAGCTAAAGCGCGCGTATATGATATTATTTAAGTATATTATATAAAAAGCGGGCGCATATAGTTCTTGTCAAACTTCCCGTATATATGTTATAATACAAACGTGAAAACTTGCTCGCAAGGATTTTTGAGTGCAGTATTTCAACAGAAACGGCGGATTCGCTGTGGCAAAGCCGCAAGCAACGAAAGTTGCAGACAAAATCTTGTTTTGTCTCGTTTCGACGTTATAATTATAAATAATTATTTTTAGGTGGGAGAAAGTGCCATGAACGTTTTTAAGAAAGTGTTTCAAACGATAATAAGCGTAGCCATTATCGCCCTTTTGACAGTGGTTCTGGTGACGGCGTGCGGTCCTAAGCAGAAGAAGTCCGATGTAGAACTCGTTAAACTTGCGGATATACATATTCCCGAAAAGCTCGACCAGGACAACCTGTTCGGTTTGTTTTTCTTCGACGAAAACGGCGTTCCTACCCCTGTTAAAGACGGCGTGGATAAAGTTTGTTACGACAAAAACAAGCCTACGATTATCTTTATACACGGTATGCAGATGAACTACGGTTATCACCGTTACGACCCTATCGCCAACGCCGACGGAATAGTCAAGGCAGGGTATAACTTCGGCGTGTTCTTTTGGGGTCAGCTCGCCGATTGCGGTATGCCCGGTATCGGTAAAAAGAAGATTTGGGGCAGAACGAGCGGTAGTTTCTTCTACGCCGACGAAAACGACAAAAGAGTGGAAGAGACGGAAGATGTCCTTAAATACGCCACTTCCGAAGTGTTCGTGGCGTACTATCTCGACTTTATGGAAAAGGCGGGTTGCGACGGTTCTTCCGTTACGATAACCGGTCACAGCCTGGGGGCGAACACCCTTTTTGCCGTCACGAGCTACATGACCACTCTTTATAACGAAGGACTCATCACGAAAGAATTTTTGCCCGACAGATTGACTTATCTCGACGCGTACATGGACGCTCTCGTGGATGAAGAAACGTACGTTCCCTGGCTTCATCACACGATAGGAGAAGAAGGGGTAATAGGCCTTGCGAAAGAAGCCGTCGCTGCTGCAAGAAAGTTAGGTATCTCCACCGAGTACGTAAAGAGCAGCGACGTTGTAAGTTTTCTTTCCGATTTGTCCATGTACGGCGGAGTGAAAGGCACTTCCAAGAGTCTTTTCGATAAGATGCTCTATCTCGATTTCAGCTGTGCGTTTGCCGCAGAGGCGAGTTTCTTCAATATGTTCGGCGAGGAACATTGCGCGAGTATGAATTACATATTAAGGTCGGTCGGCGAAATAACGGTTAAAGACGCAAGCGACCCTAACGGCGAAGCTCTCGCGTTCAACTTAAATACTCCCATATCCTATTCCTACGCAAGAAACGGCGTCATTTACAGAATGGAATCCAACAAGACGGAATTCGACTTCGAAGACGACGTGTTCTACTCCGAGAATGTAAGCTGTGCCAAAATTGCGGGATTTGCGTTCAACGACGCCAACGATAACGGCGTAAACGACGACAGAGTAAAGAACCGCGTCGGCGGCGTAACCGTTAAACTCTACGACGAAGGCGGCAATTTCGTTGCGGAAACTACGACTTCCGAAGGCGGATATTACGAATTTAATCTTAAAGCGTCCGACGTAGGCAAGAGCTTTACCGTAAGAGCGGAATTAAGTTCCGGCAAGTTCGGTAAAATAGGTGACGGCGGATATATGAGCAACGGCGTAAACGAACAGGGCGTTTCTGCAAAGTTAAGAATAAATTCAGTCGTAGACTTAAAAATAGTCAATATAGGTATAAATAAATAATAAGCATAAAATTTGTTTCAGGTTGGTTAAATGACAATGATAAGAAAAAAGATTATTCCCGTAGCCGTAGTGGTCGCATTGTTATGCGTGTTGCTGTGCGCGGCTTTGGCGGGGTGCAAGGAAAAAACGAACGATAAAACGGAACTTATTAAGTCTTCCGATATAGCTTATCTCGACGAGATAAAGGAAAGCGGAAATCTTACTTTCGAGTGGTTGAAGCCGTACAGCGCGTCCAAGCCCACGGCGATAATTATTCCCGGCGAAAGCGACGGAAGCAAGTTTTCGATGACTCTCGACAGTAAGGAATACACCTTTAAGAGCGAATTGCTTACCACGGGTTACACCGTAGAAAAGGGTATAGGCTACAAGGCGCAGGGGCTTAATCTCGACCTGTCCTATTATTGGCTTAACGTTTCCGAATGGAACGTTGCTATTTTCCATTGGGAGAGTTTTGCCGTGGAAAGTGACCCGGAAGATATAGTTTCTAAGTTCTATTCCTTGCCGAAAATGCGTTATTACACGGGCGAAGGAAGTTACGAAACCACGAAAGTCCCGCATAACAATCTTACCGAAATCACCGCTTCTCTTTATTACGAAGAGATGAAAAAGTGTTACGACGACACCTTAAAGGGTGCGGTAAACGGCAAAGAAATTAGATTTATCGGTAACGGCGTGGGAGCCGACCTTGCGTTGAGCGTGGCGTCTTATCTTAACGCGGCAAGCGAAAGCGGTTCTTTAGATAAAAACTATCTCCCGTCGAGAATAGCTCTTTGCGACCCGTACATGTCGATAGACGATATGCACATGCCCGATAATAAACTTCCCTGGACGGATGTATCCACTACCGACGGAATGATAAACGTAGTCGACGGACTTCTTACCGAAGTCACCGATTACGGTGCGGTCGTCGAAATGATAGAAACGGAAGAAGTCAGGACGGAAACCGTGGACAATAACGGTCAGACCGACACGAGAAAATATTATTCTTACGCTTACGATATAGAAAAGAGCGAAAAGGCGGAAGAAAGCTACAAGAGTATAAAGAATAAGGTAGCGCACCTTACCTTGTCGGAAAGCTATTCGGTAAGATTTTCCGATGCGTACAAGAACCTTAAAAGGATAGCTCTCGACTGGTATCTTTACAGCATAGTCGGCAGCGACGACGCAGACAACACCGCCGGCGGAGAATACGCGATAGGGTATCCGAAGAACCTTAGCGACTTCCAGACCTACTACACCTACGACGGTTTCAACTGGGGCAAAAATATGACTCGTCCCATAATGAACAACAGAGCGTTGAATAACGATTCCAATTCGGGTATTGCCCGCAGCCGTGGCAAAAACTTCGGCGTGAGCGCATGGACTCCCACCGTTTACACGAGAGCCCTGCAGGGAATAACCTTTACTTTGCAGAAAAAAGCGGTTAAGAATTCTATCGGAACGAATATCCACGGCAACTATAACTACTCTATGGCGGACTACGTTATGCCGTATTTCAGAAGCGAGAACTTCCAGAAATCGAACCAGACCGATTACACTCTTATCTGCGGATACGTTTATACCGACGTAAATAAGGACGGATTTATTAACGACGGTTTTTCGGGACTTTCCGAAGCGCAGCTGAACGTTAAGGTGACGACGGGAGACAAGACTACTACCGTGGTGGCGGAATTTACCGTGACCGCAGATAAGAACGGTTTTTACGTTATTAAGTTCCAGGATAAAACTAAGGACAGCGAAGGAGAACTTTCTAAATCGGGATACTGTTTCTCGACAGAACACAAGGTGGAAATATCTTTTATTCCGACCAGTCACGATTATTACGGCATAGCCGACGTAACTTCGGGCATATACTACGATACCGTGGGCGGTCATAACTTTAAGGAGTTTTCTACCACCGTCACGATGAACAGCTATTACGCCGACGCTATCACCGTCGCGAACTGCCTTGTCAGAACCAACGGCTGATGAAAGGCGCGATAGTAATAAACGGATATTATTCTTCGCCTTCCTCGGTCTATCAAGCCGAAAGGATGAAAGAAGAACTTGCTGAACTCGGCGCGGAAACGGAAATCGTAAAAAACGATATTCCTTTTCCGATAGGCGAGAAGTTTTTTTACGACTTCGCGGTGTTTTTCGATAAGGACGTAAACTTAGCAAGAAATATGGAAGAGAGCGGAACTCTCGTTTTTAACTCTTCCTTTTCGATAGAGAATACCGACGACAAGATAAAAACCGCCCTTGTAGCTTCGCGGGATAAAGAAATCGTCACGCCGATGACTATTCCGAGTCCGAAAAAATTTTCTTACGTTACGGATACGGAATATCTTAGTAAGGTAGGGGAGAAATTAGGTTATCCGCTTGTAGTCAAGGAAGCGAAAGGGTCGTTAGGCGAACAAGTCTATTTAGCCGAAGATTTCGATTCTTTGGTAAAAATAGACGAAAGTATCGGGAATAAAGATAAACTTTATCAACAGTACGTTTGCGAAAGTAAGGGTAAATCGGCTCGCATTATCGTAATCGGAAAGAAGTATTTTTGCGCGATGTTGCTCAGTAACGACGGCGATTTCCGAAGTAACGCCCACGTCGGCGGCAAAGGAATAGCCGTGGACGCGGACGAAGAGTTTGTTAAAGCGGCGGAAAGAGTAGCCGAACTGTTCGACCTCGATTATTGCGGCGTGGACTTTTTTGCCGTCGCGCCGATACTTATCGAAGTCAACAGCAACGCATATTTTACCGAGATAGAAAAAGTAACGGGCAAGAACGTGGCTCGTCGCTACTCGGAATATATTATAGAAACGACGAAGGAACATTTAATATGCAAGAATTCACTCAGGCGATAGTAAACTGGTTGCAGTCGGTATTTCATAACGTATACGTTACTACCGCGCTTATATCCGTTGTGCCGATGATAGAAGTAAGGGGAGCGATTACTGTAGGTAAGGCTCTCGGTATGAACCCTTGGATAGCGTACGTTTTGTCCTGTTGCAGCGCGCTTATAGTATGTCCGATACTTCTACTGTGTCTAAAACCTATCTTACGGGCGTTGAAGAAGACGAAAGCCTTTAAGAGCCTTGCGTTAGCCGTGGAAGAAACTTTCGCAAAAAAGGCAAAGAAGATAGAAGACAATTCCGAAAAGGAAGACGTGGAAAAAACCGACGACGAGAAGACGGTGGCAAGGAAGAAGAAATTTAATAAAATTTTAGGCATATTCCTTTTCGTCGCGATACCCCTGCCGATGACGGGCGTGTGGACGGGGTCCGCCGTGGCGGCGTTCCTTGATTTGGAGTACCGTTACAGCGTGCCTGCAATAGTGCTCGGGAACTTCGTCGCGGGACTTATAATAACCGTCCTTAACATTTTGCTCGGCGGGTACGCATCTCTTCTCTTACTCGTGCTTGCATTGTTCGTTGCTATATCATTGGTAGCTTTGATTGTGACCTTCGTCGTCAAATACGACAAGATAAAAAAAGAAAAGAAAAACGCGTCGGAAACAAATAATGAGAGCGGTGTCGAAGAATAAGAGTATTGCGCCCGAAATGAAAATAGCTTGGGTAAAAGAGTCGCAAAAGGTACTCGGAAAGAAACTTTTGGAATCCCTTATTGCCGTTTTACCCGTGGTAGTAATAGTGCTTATCATGTATTTTACGCCTCTTGTCAGCCTTACGGCGAAAGAACTCGTCGCCTTTATCGTGTCGGCGGTTTTTCTTATAATAGGCATAGGACTGTTTAATCTCGGAGCCGACATGGCTATGACGCCTATGGGAGAACACGTCGGCAGCGGTCTTACGAAATCGGGTAATCTGAAACTTCTTTTGATAGTGTCCTTTATTATGGGCGTACTTATTACCATAGCGGAACCCGATTTATCGGTTCTTGCCGAACAGGTGAGCGCCGTGCTTAACGGAACGGTACTTATCGTCACCGTAGGAGTAGGCGTAGGATTATTTCTTCTTCTGTCCATAATAAAAATCGTCACGAAAAAGAACCTTTCTTCCTTACTTTTGTTTTTCTATATGGTGTTGTTCGCGTTTGCGGCTATAATGACGGAAAACGGCAAAGGTATCTTTATGCCCCTTGCGTTCGATTCGGGGGGCGTGACTACGGGACCTATTACCGTTCCGTTCATTATGGCTCTCGGCGTAGGTATAGCTTCCACTATCGGCGGCAAGGACGCGGGCGAAAACAGTTTCGGGCTTATAGCCCTTTGCTCCATCGGACCTATGATAGCGGTGACGGTGCTTTCCCTTACCACGAAAGGAGACCTTACGTACGCTCTCGCCGACTACTCGGTAGAAGCTAATCTCGGCGCTAACTTTTGGCATTTATTACTTAATCAGATGCTCGAAGTGGGCAAGGCGTTGGGGCTTATTATCGTATTTTTCGCGGTGTTGCAGCTTACCGTGCTGAAACTTCCGAAACAGAAAATTTTGCAGATAGCGATAGGTATTATTTATACCTTCGTCGGACTCGTCGTATTCCTTACCGCGGTCAGCGTAGGGTTTATGCCGATAGGGTTCAGATTAGGGCAGGAACTTGCCGAAAACAAACCCGTACTTGTAATTTTCGCCTTTATTATCGGTATGGTGGTAGTCCTTGCCGAGCCTGCCGTCCACGTGCTTAACAAACAGGTCGAACAGGTCACTTTGGGTATGGTCACGAGAAGGTCAATGATGATAGCTTTGTCGGTGGGCGTAGGTATTTCGATAGGGCTGTCGATAATAAGAATTATTTACAAGTTTTCGATACTGTACTATCTAATTCCCGGTTATTGCCTGTCGCTGGGGTTATCGTTCTTCGTGCCTAAACTTTACACGGCGATAGCATTCGACTCGGGCGGAGTCGCCAGCGGACCGCTTGCGTCGAGCTTTATTCTGCCGTTTGCGATAGGTGTTTGCGCCACTCTTAACGGAGCCGATTACATATTGAATTATGCGTTCGGCGTGGTGGCGATGGTCGCGATGACTCCCCTTATCACGATACAGCTTTTAGGTTTTCGCAGCGTAGTCGCTTCCAGAATAAGAGAAAAAGAAGCGATGAAACGCATAGTCGGAGCAGACGATGAGCAGATTATTGATTTTATGTAGGTGAAGATATGGAAAAAAATACCGAAACCAAAAAGAAAAGAAGAGTCGCCGCAAAAAAACAAGCCAAGGCGGTAACGAAAAATAAAGCCACGCCGAAAAGGCTTAAACTTTTGATAACGGTGGTAAACAGGAACAAGGGAGAATTTTTTGCCGACCTTATTCAGGAACGCTCTGTGAACATGCAGATAATGTGCGCCGCTCACGGCACGGCAAGTTCCGACATGCTGAGATATTTAGGTCTGTACGAGTCGGACAAGACGGTAATATTCAGCGTGGTGAGAGAAGACAAGGTAAAGGAAATCACCGATATGCTGGAAGAAAAATTCGCCACGGTCAGAAACGGCAAAGGAATAGCCGTAACGGTACCGTTTTCGAGCGTAATAGGGGTGCTGTCGTACGGATTTTTGAGCGACAACAGAATGACTATCAAGGAGGACAGGTAAAATGGCAGGGAAACACGAACTGATCATTTGCATCGTAAACAACGGTTTCAGCGAAGCGGTAATGGATGCGGCTCGCGAATTCGGAGCAAGGGGCGGTACCGTTCTGCACGCCAGGGGAACGGCTAATCCCGAAGCCGAAAAAATCTTCCGTATTACCGTCCAACCGGAGAAAGAAATGGTGATGATAATCGTTCCGTCGGAAATAAAAGAAGATATTTTGCACGCCCTTTATAAGGCGGTCGGTCTTAACACTCCCGGGCAGGGCATAGCCTTTTCGCTCCCCGTAGAAGATACCGTCGGTCTTACCAAACCCGAAACTCTCTCCGAAAAAATCCCACCCGCGGAAGAAAAAGCAGAACTCGCAAACGCCGAAACGGCGGAAGAAACGGCGGAGCAGGAAGAAAAAGAGTAAGTGAAGTTCATAATATAGTCGGAGTTAATTGCAAAACGAGTTTGGCGTTAATTTCCACTCCTTGCGGAGCGGAGTTAATTGCCCTAACAATTGCCAAAATCAAAGATTTCGGCGTTAAGGATAAAGAAAAAAGGAACGAAAAATTCCATTCCTTATGTAAATTATAGTATCCGTAAATCCAAAGCAACGGCTTTGGAAATTAACTCCACGCAGTGGAAATTAACGCCCGCAAGGGCAATTAACGCCAAACTTTGTTTGGCAATTCACGCCGAGCAAGCCGCTTGGCATAGAGCTTATATTCTCTCGATAATCGCGTTCGTTATCGCCGTCGTGGAGCAGATTATTTTGCCTTCGTCGTAAAGGTCGGCGGTTCTGTACCCGTCGGAGAGAGTTTTTTCTACGGCGCGTTCTATATCGGCGGCTTCGGTTTCCATATCGAAGCTGTATCTGAGCATCATTGCGGCGGAAAGAATGGTCGCTATAGGGTTGGCTACGTCGGGGGCAAGGTCGGGAGCCGAGCCGTGAACAGGCTCGTAAAGACCTAAAAGGGTATCGTTCATAGACGCCGACGGAAGGAGTCCGATACTTCCCGTGAGCATACTCGACAGGTCGCTTAAAATATCGCCGAACATATTGCTCGTGACTATTACGTCGAACTGCGACGGGTCTTTGACAAGCTGCATAGCCGCGTTGTCGACGAACATATCGTTCACCGTTACGTCGGGGTAATCGGCAGCCACTTCGTGCACGGCGTAACGCCACAGGCGGGAACTTTCCAGAACGTTGGCTTTGTCGATACTCGTAAGTTTCTTGCTGCGTTTTTGAGCAAGCTCGAACGCTACTCTCGCTATCCTTTCTATTTCTATTTCGGAATAACATTCCGTGTC
>DJPE01000063.1:0-179 GCA_002439705.1 Christensenella sp. UBA6420 | reverse complement strand
AAACTTTCTCTGCCGAATTTACCGTGACGGGTACCCCTTTCTCCGAAGTAAATGCCGCCGGTAAGCTCTCTTACGATGACCATATCGAATCCCTTATCCACTATGTCTTTCCGCAGCGGACTTCTGTCGGCTACCTGCGGAAAAAGTTTTGCCGGGCGAAGATTTGCGTAAAGTTTAAG
>DJPE01000079.1:28899-43742 GCA_002439705.1 Christensenella sp. UBA6420 | reverse complement strand
AAAACAACAGCCGAGTTTGAGAGTATTGTTGTTTTATAAGACGATATAACGAATACGTCAAGGACGGTTTCGTTATATCGTCTTATAAAACAACAATACTCTCAAACCGGTGCTGTTCGAGTAGTAATTGCCGATGAGTTATATCGTCTTATAAAACAACAATACTCTCAAACCTCAAATCTTTGTTTGGGCGTGAGAATTCGCTTTACGGGCGGTTGTTTTTTGATAAAACGACTTAAAAATCTTAATAAAATTATTGTAGCATACTTATTTAACGTTTTCAACGATTTCGCATAAATCTTCCGTTATTATTATTGCTCGTTCTTCCGGGATAGTATACTTTACGGAACCGCTTTCTATAAGGAAAAGGCTTATTTGTTCCCTTTGGCAATGTTTGAATATTTCCGTAAAATCTTCGCGGGAACAGACGCTTTTTAAGTTTACGCAGACGAGAAAATTTACGTTCTTTAATTCGGCAAGGATATTTACGTAACAGACGAACTTTTCTATAAACGACGAATAGTTTTCGACGAATTTTACGTCGGTAGCTTTCAGTAAATCCGTCACGGTAAGCGCGGAACTGTCGAGCAGGAACGGAAAATCGTGGAATACGTCGGCGTAAAGGTTATAGATTTTTTCGTTTATTTCGTTCATTTTCACTATTCCGTCGCAAGCGTTGGTCGCGGAGTCGATTCTTTTATACAGTAAGTTAAGAATCTTTTTATCATTTGCGCCGAAGTCGAAAAAGTCGTCTATAAGTTCTCCCGATTTAGACGGATTAGTCATTTTGCCGTCGGACCAAAAGGAAAAAGCGGAATTTTCTCCGTTAAACAGCTTCTTGATTTCGCACACTAAGTCGTAGAAATACGAGCCGTTTTCCACGTTTAGACTTACGACTGAATTTTCTTTCAATTCTATCGGCGTTTCCAACCCGACCAAAACGAATTTCGTCATAGTTCTATCAACCTTTCGGCGTTCGTTATCGCCGACTTTTGTTCTTCTCCGACGAGATATTCTATTCTCGAAAACTGATTTTCGGTAATTTCGAGCAGTTCCACCAACCCTTCGGGCGGTAAATTGTCGGATACCTTTTCTCTCACTGCCTTACTCGTAACGTTGTTGATAACGATTTTGGAGTAGACCGATTTCTGCATCATAACGAAGCCGTTTTTTATTAGAAACTTACGGAAAACATTATAATCGCGCCTGTTTTTATCCGATAGCATCGGTAAATCGAAAAACACTAATAATCTCATAAACCTATAATTCATCGTCCGTGGTAACGTACTGCGGAAAAACGATATTACTTACTTCGCCGTCGTTAAGGGCTGCGATAACGCTTCTTACGTACGTCCTTATCGCTAAATCCAACGTCGTGTTTTTGTCGTCGATTTTTACTTTCAGGTTGAGCGTGTCCGCCATTTTCGCTTTGAAATTCTCGTCGCCCGTTTCTATATTAACCGCCGCCCTGTCGACGAACGTCCTGAGCGGTTCCATAAGGTCGCATCCTAAGTTAAAGTCGTTATATTCGTTGTCGTGCCATATCCCTATCTGCGTAAGATACCCGTCGGCGACTATCTCCCTGTTGACGGCGGATAAAATAACTGCGTAACCGTAATTAAGACATCCGTTCATGAAACTACTTTCTCTTCGCGACCTGCCTTCGCCTAAGACGCAATTAAAATACACTTTCGCGGCGTGCCCTTCTCTGTTGCTCGCGTCGTTGGGTTCTATTCCTTCCGCATAGCCGTAAAGCATCGCCGCTTGCTCGTAAAAACCCCGTTCGACGAGAAGTTCCGCCTGGGAAATAATCTTCTTTTTTATTATCTTTTCCCAAACGAGAGCTTTCGTTTCCGTCGTCCATCCTATTTGATTTTTGTACCGCTTTGAAGTGTTATAGCACCCGTAATACGGTAGAAGTTCCGACGAAGGGTTATGCTTTTCGTCGCAAAATATCACTTTAACGCCGTTTTTCATTAGTTCATTCAGCAACGCCGCCGTCAACGATACGGCTGTGTTTTGTACGATAAGAGTGTTGATTTCGTTAATAAACACTTTCTTTTCGTCCGTGCCGTATCTGACTACGAGACTGTTCAGTCTGAATTCGAGTTTCGACCGCGATTTAATGACGACGACGCGAAAGCCCATTTTTATACTTTTACGACTATGGTTTTCAAGCCGCAGGGCGAAACGTGGACTATTTCGAAGTTTATCTTCGTAATATCCTTATTTATGCGCAAAATTCCACCGGCTGCGCTTCCGCCTATTTCGGCTATATTGGACAGTTCTGCGTTACATTTAAGGAATTTTATCGTCTGCAGAAGAGTCTTCGCCTGCGTTAGCGTCGATTTTTTCGCGAATTCGTCCCTGCATTTAATTAACGAGTCGCGATAATAGCTTGCGCCCGATATTCCTGCGTATATCTTCTTGCTCGTCTGTTCGATTATCTTATCGTACAGGCAGATATTGTTTTCGGCGTTTATTACCTGCTTAATTTCCTTTTTACGATTCGTCTTAATTACATATTCTTCCCAATTTTCGTCTACGGAGCCGTTCTTCGCCGCTTCGTTAAGTTTTCCGAGACCGTTCACGTAATCGTCTGTATCTTTATCGGTAAACCATTCGTTTGCGTTATGCATTAAAATTTGCTTCCCGGTCATTCCGGCTATCCATGCGTTAAAGCCGTTAATTCTTACGAGCGTTTTTATTTTAAGCTTCGGAACGAGCAGTTTTACGTTTTTCAGTCCGCATTCGTTTTCGAGATAATCTTTAATTTTTACTTCGTCGCTCTTTATTCCGTACTCTTTATATACCGGTATCGCTTCGATAGTCTTCATTCTCGCGCCTTTTTTGCCGTCGGATTCGGCGACGACGAAATACGCCGTGGTAAGTCCGGTATACCCGCCGTACTTTTCGGTGTTGCTTAACGGACCTTTACCTTTAAGGGGAGCGGAACAGTTAGCTCCTTTCTTCTGCACGGTTTCGTCGTAGAATTGACCTTTGTTCGTATACGAGTAGCGTGTGACCGCCATAGAAGGCTTAGCTAAGGTTTCTTTAACTGTATAAGCCGTTTCTCCCGTCTTCCATGCGTTCGGGGTGTCGGTCGTGAACATATATTTAAGGTTGTTTTCTCTGAAACTGTTGTCGTTCTCGTTCCTGTAAAAATACGCTCTCACGTTGCCGAAACGGGTGTCGTACACGTTGCCGACGACGATATTAAGGTACGCGTCGCGGGCGTGGTGCAAGTCGTTTGTTTCACGGCACTTTACTATATTGAAATCGGACTTAAAGTCAGATACGTTTTTTGCCTTGCTGTACACTATCTTCGTTCCGCTTTCCTTAAAGCGGGCTTCGAGAATTTTCGCGACGGCGATAGTAGTCTGGTCGGTGAAGACTTTTTGTCTGTTGATAAAGTCGTTATAGTCGTCGGCTCCGAGCGGTTCGGTTCTCGTCAGAAGTTTGTATTTCTTATCGCTTATAAGTCCTTTCTCTTTCCATACTTTCCACAGCTTTCTCGCCTTATCGGTAACTAACGCATAAGGTATGGGATACTTATCTCCCTTTATTGCGTTTTTATCTCTCTTTACGAGTACCTTATTGTCAAGGCTGTCGTCTTTCGTGTACGACCGCGGCAGGATATGGTCCACGTCGTAGGTGTCGCCGGGTAGATAAGCTAAATCTATCGGTTCTCCCGAATATGCGCAACGCCCCAACTGCATATAGTAAAGATAGAGTCTTTCCGAACGTAAAGACAAATCGGTCTCTTTTTCTTTAAGTTCTTTAAGCAGTTCTTCGTACCCTTCTATTCCTTCTTTCTTAACGCTTTCGTAGAGTTTTAGAAGGTTATCTTTTCTCTTAACCGACCTGCCTGCGTCGCCTTTCGTTCCGTCTTCTCTCGAGACTTCCACGAAGATTTTATCGGGGGCTCTGCCGATAGCAGAAACGTACTCGTCCACCATTTTCATAGCCTGCGATATGCCCCTTTTTACGGCGGGAGAAACGTACAGTTCTTCAATCTCGTCTTCTATGGTTTGATTTATTCCGAGATTATGTTCCTTTATCGCTTCCTTGAAACCGTACCTGTCGTCGTTAATTATCTCGTTAAGGTTCATATTCGTGTCGTACAGAACCGACAAGATAGTATAAATTTCTCCCGTGACGGGGTCTTCTCCGCCGTTTATTCCCGTAAGGAATTTTTCCGAAAACTTGCCGAAATCCTTTAATCCCGTCATTCCGTTAAGTGCGGCTATATTGTTCCTTACCGCGGGAATATCGCCGTATTTGGTAAGTATAAGGCTCTTTACTATCGACTTGTCGGTGTTAAGGGTGTGCCAAAGAATAATATCTTCGCACATTCTCAGGTTCTCGTCGACGAGTTCTCCCAAAATCTTTTTCAGGCGGATATAAGAACTCATGGAAACGTTAAGTTCTCCGTCCTTGCCCGAAATTACCGCCGATTTGGCTTCTTCCGCCGTAAGCCAACCTTTTTCCACGAAATAGTCCTTAATCTTGCGGTCGCTCATTTTCGGGTCGACAAGGTATTTGTCGTTAAACAAGCCCTGTTTCTGCTCGACGGTTAACGGAATTTCGTTAATTTTAAGTTTGTTAATCTGATTAAGTACGTTGTACTTTTGGTAGAGTATCGAAAACTTCGGCAAAACGTCTTCGCCGCTAAGGTATGTACATTTGTTCGTCATTCTGCGCATAAAGTTTTCGTTGCTGGCGGCTAAATTGACTTTATCGGTGAAATTCCACGGTAAAATAGTTCCGTCTTCCTTTCTTACCATCCACGAATTACCGCCCTTGTCGCTGTGATAGGTATTAAGCGGACCGACGTAATAAGGGATACGGAAAGTAAATATGCTCCTTACCTTTTCCGTGATTTCGGCGGTTTCCGGGTAGAATTTTTTTAAGTTTGCGAGAATTTTATCGAGTTCGGCTAAGTTTATCTGGTTCGGGAAAAGTCCGTTGTCCGAATTGAGAATTTTCGGTAAAAACCTGTCGTCTTCGAGTTCTTTCATAATATAATCGTAGGTATAGTCGTCGACTATCTCGCTTTTCGGCTTAGTCGCCAGAAGTTTTTTCAAGAACGCCTTGAAATCGTCGTACTTCACGCACTTCTTTACGTAAACCTTTTTACCGTTGACTTTCGCCATGCCGATATAGTTGGCGTAATTGTTCACCTTGTCGACGTCCTTGAACATAGTCCTGTACGCTTCGTCGCCGTACTCGTTCTTAATAAAGTATTTAAGAAGTTTAAGGTCCTTTTTGTGCTTGTTGTAAACGTCTATCATGGCTTCGGAAATACATTCCTTGCCGTTAAGCACCTTTTCGAACGCGATGAAATTGTATATCTCTCGCATTTTTTCGAGCAAAACGAAATCGTCGCCGAAAACTTCTCTCTTCCCTTCAAACTCTTCGTCGGAAACTTCCTTGAAAGAAAAGCTCTTCTCGTCGGCGTACCGCTCTCCGAAAACGGCTTTCGGCGCGACTTTACTTCCGACAAGGTACTTAATTATATTTTTCGATAAGTCGTCCTTAACGCCGAAAAGGGCGATTATTTCTTTACACTTATCGTTTAATCCTTTCTTTGCGGTGGCTATCTTTTTGAATTCTTCCGCCTTTTCTATATCGAAAGACGGGGCGTCTTCGGTAAAAACTTCTTCGCAGGCGTCGTTAAGCTCGGCAAATAACTTCGATATATTCCTTATTTCCGCCAAAGAACCATCGTAAAGGAAGTGTCCCCTGTACTTAATAATATGGTGTATCGCAAGATAGAAAAGGCGTATATCGACTTTCTTTTTGCCGTCGCAAAGCTCTTTACGGAGATGGTAGATAGTGGGATAATCCCTATGAAAATCCTTGTCGGTGTAGTTCTTGTCGGCGAACAGACAATATTTGCCGCTCAATTTTTCGTCCTTGTCTTCGAGCCATAAGGGACTGTTGTTTAACCGCAAAAAGAAAGTGTCGTCTCCTATGTACGGTGCGAAAATTTCCTGCAAAAGGTCTATTCTTCTCTCCCTGCGCATAAGTCGTCTGCGCGCGGCTCTTTTCGTGCGGCGATTTACGGCGGGTTGCGCTTCGTCGAAAAGTCTTACCGCCCACAAGTCGCGGCGTCTTGCCCTGAGCAAACGATAGTTTTCGTCGGTGCAGGCTATACCGACCGAATCGGTGCCTATGTCTAATCCTAAATAAAATTTTTCCATTTTTGTCTCCTTTTTCTATTGACAATTATTTTTCGGTATGTTATATTGAAAATAACAACAATACAAGTTCAAATAAAAATTTATTCTTGTCACTTAATCGTATTGACGATGCTGAAATCTCTCGGAAGAGAGATTTTTTGTTGTTATTTACATTATAGCGTAGGTTCGTTTTTTATTCAATACCTAATTTTTCGCCGTATTTATTCGATTTAATTTGTCGTTCTCTCTTCTTTCGGCAATAAATTTCTCGGAGTGTAAATAAAAACGTCGCCGCCGTTCCAGGTGAACTTGTCTTCGGTTTTTTCACGGCGGTTTTGTTCGTGCAGGTTTATACCGTCGTAATCGACGTCTAAATGATAGTCGTTCCTTAATTCGAGCATACCGTCTATTGCTTTTTTGATTTGCTCGTCGGTATAGCCGAAGCTCTTTGCTTTTTTAATGAAATCTTCTTCCGTCATTCCTATCTCCTTTATTCGTATTCTTTCTGCGTGCGGCGCGTTGGATAGCTTCCGAGATAAGGCAAACGATAAAATAAGCTATAAACGAAGTCATAAATTTATCACCCTCGAGGCGGTTTTTTCGGGGCGTTTGGTCATTTGGTAGACTATGCGGGATTTAAGGGCGAGTCTTTTCGCGGTGTTTTTCGTGTTGAACAAATTGTAGAAGCCGTACAAGGCGAGCGATTTAAGTTTTTTCATATCTATTCTCCTTTCGTGGTTAGTTATTTTGCGAAACTTTTCCGCAGTTGTAAATTTCTATTCTCGTTATTCTTTCTCCCTGAGTGCCGAAAAGTATAATCATATATTCGCCGTACTCTTTCGGGTTCAGTATAGCAAGTTCTATCTCTTCCCGCCCGCCGAAAGCGTTAATCGCCGTAAAACGTTTGGAATACAATGCCTTAGCCGACAAGATGGTAATAAGGTTGTATTTATTTTCGTAGCCTTTACCCTTTACGTTGCTTATCTTTTCGTATTTCGTTCCGAGATAGTCTTCCAGCTCTTCTTCCGTGCAGCAAGTCTTTTTTGCCAATATTATTGCTTTTCTTATTTTGAACAAATCCATATCTTTTCTCCTTTTTATGCGATGGCGACAGCCGACAACAGATAATTCATTCTTTTTGAACGCAACGTTGCGACGGCGTTTCTTAAAGCGGCGACTATTTTTCTGTTCTTCGTCGACGGCGTAACTATTACTTGTCTGTCGAAATAAAAGACCTTTGGCGAATGGTCGCTTATCCTGACGACGTACATTGCGGATTCTATCGAAAAATAGACGTACCGACTGTCGGATTTTGCGGACTGAAAAATACGAAATTCGGCGTTGGTGCCCTGCGTGGCTATCCTGCAACATTTTTCGATACATTCGTCGGTAAGGTGCGCTTTTCTGTCTTCAAAACTATTGTAAATTTTCATTTTTTATCTCCTTTCATCGTCGTTAATCAGAGTATAGCGTAAAAATTAGAAAGGGGTTGTGCGTTTAATTGTACAGGGGCGGATTTATTTTTCTTATAGTTTCTTTTGCCGGTTTTATCCAAATATATTCATCTAAAACATTTAATTCGGCGTCACTAAAATATACTTTATCTATTACCGTGTTTACATTGCCTAAACAATAATGAAGTGGTATAATACGAGTATAAACTTAATAAAGAAATGGTAAAGATGAACGCAAAAGCGTTAAGGTCGGGAAATATACGATTACTAAACACACACAAAATCGTATTGTAGAAGAAAGTAGAAAAATTGATAAAATAGATGTTTTAGAAAATCTGTTTACAAAACCAAATGCAATAACGCCGGTCAAAATCGATGAGAAAAAGCGTCCTTCATATAATCGTATCGGAAAACGAGCAACTACAAGCATCAATCCGACAAACAATAAAGTAGTGACTTGTAGACCTGTAAGCAATAAAGAAATTCGTGATTTTAAATTAATAAATATAAGTAAAAAAGGACGGAAAAAGAAATATGTTAAGCGAAATCCAAAAAAATAAATTTACCACAAGAGCGAAAGAAGAAGCAAAAAAACTGTTGCTTGAATCAAAAATCGAAAAATTTTTATCGCTTGATGATTCCGGTCGCATGATTGAAATTTTAGACTTCAAAGTGGCTTCATTGGTTAACGCCCAAGAAGACGGTGAACCGATAGACGAAGAATTGTTGGAAATCTATGATTTGTTAACAGATATTGTTTTGGAGAACGAAGATAATTTAGATTTCTTAAATCAACTTTTCTTTAGTTAGAGTATAGTGCACTATACTTCCGATTGAAAGTAGTGCGTTTTGCAAAGAAAAAAGTAAAGGATAGCAAAAATTTTGCTATCCTTTAATAATGTCTGAAAAATCCCTAACGGAACAGCTATTCCGAGAGTCGTTTTATTTTGGGTCGGATAAATTTTCGGCGGTTTATACTTTGACTTTGACGCCGTTCTTATCGTCGATTTCGTTTCTCGACGAAAGGTCGATTTCGTCGCCGCCGGGGGCTTCTATCGCCGTTCTGTTGGCGGAGAAACTATTGTCGCGGACGTTGACTAATTTGTTTTCAAAGTACAAGCCTACGTTGTTGCCGACGAAAGTACAGTTGCCGATTTGTATATCCTTGCCGTCGCTGTCTATCCTTACGCCGTAGCCGAAGTTGTTACTGAATTCGCAGGCTATTATTTCCATATTGCCGCCGTATGCTATAAGACCTATCTGGAAGCCGTTGAAGACCGACGAAGTGCAAAGGAGTTTTTCCGAATATCCGTCTTCCGTCCTTACGCCCACCGAGTAAGCCTGTCCGTTGCCGTTAAATACGCAGTCTTCTATGGTGACGGCTCCCGCTTTTCTGCCGATTTCTACGGTGACGTCGCCTTCGGCGTCCGCTTCGAAACCGATTATTCTTACGTTCGCCGCGCCCCTGACTACTTTAAGGTAATCGAGATAGGTAAGGATATTCTTGTCCGCGTCGTAGCAACCGATTAAGTATACTACCGCGTTCACGTCTATTTCTATACCGGAATAAACCGTCTTCACGCCGTCTTTTGCGTTAAGGTAAATTCTCGCCTTGTCGCCGTCGTTTATTGCGTTCAACGCGTCGTTAAGGCTTGCGTCGTCTTCGACTATGTAGACCTTTTCGTCGCCGGTGGTGTTGACGTAGATATTGTATTCGCCTTTTTCCGCGACGTAAACGTTGTAATTACCCGGGGCGTCCTTGGTGCCTATCATAGCTATGATTTCGGCATAAACGTAGTTCCCTTCGGCGTTGAGCTGTCTGTAAAGGCTTCCTTCTTCGCTTGCCGGTTTAAGGTACATTCTGTAATAGTTCTTACCGTTGACGACGAAAGTTTCCGTAAGGTCTATCGTGGTGTACACGCTCTGCGCTCCGCTCATTACGAAGCCGTTGAGATAAATTCCGTACGTACCGGGAACGAAATACGACTTGGCTTCGGTATAGATATCCGCGTTGCCGAAGAGCGACTTATCGTCGTTACCTTTAAGTCCGTTGAAGACGACTTTATCCTTGACGTCGTTTATTGCGGCAAGGTATTCGCCCGAAGCGCTTTCGATATCGATATAAAGGTCGCCCGCCACGATGTACACTTGCTGATTTGCGATAGAACCCGACGGATAGTTCTGTCCGCCGTCGATTTCCACGGAGCAGTTGTATACGCCCGCGTCCTTAATACCGTCGGTAAAGTACTTGACGTTGCTGCCGACGCCGGTGCTGTACTTATAAGTAACGGTTACTCCTGCGGGCAGGTTGCCTTTTTCGTCGTGCAGACCGCTTATTCTCGGATTCTGATAAGAACCGTTATAACTTAGTTCGGTTTCCGCGAGTACGTAGTTTACCGACGGTTTAACGATTTCGATAACGCGGCTTAATACGGTGTTTTTGTTAAAGACGTAGTTGCCGCGGTTGTTTTCCGCCTTTACGGTGTATTTTACGGTGTACCCGCCCACTTCAGTGGGTGCTTCTTTTAAGATAGAGTCACCGGAAACGTAAGTCACGTCGGCGACGACTTCGCATATTTCGAGATTAGGCGTAAGGCGGTCGAACATTGCGGCGTTAAGAGCGTCGTTTTCGTAGCCGGTACTTTCGCCGAGCGCGTCTTTCGTCCGGTCGAGATATTCTCTCGTCTGCGGCGTAACCCTGTTGTACAGTTCGTTATACGCTCTGCTCTTAGCTGTAGTTTCGTCGTATCCGTCGGCAAGGTGTCTGTTAAGAATTTCTTGCTTTTCTTCCACCGAACCGAACCAATTATCTACGACGACAGTGGGCAAACCGTCTTTTACGACGAGTTCTTTTTTCGTTCCGTCATAGGTATAAATTACCGTACTGCTGCTTTCGCCGACGAAAGTAACGTTGTTCGGATTAATCGTGACCGCTTTTCTTATAAGGCGGAAAACGAGTTCTCCGTTCACGGTCACGTTGTCGTCGTCTATTCTTACTCTGACGTCGTATTCGCCCGCGTTAAGGGGGAAATTCGTCGCGGAGTACTTCCTGTCGTCGTCGTCCGCCGCTTTGTATTCTACCGTGAGAGCCGACGCTTCAAGCGGTCCGTAAGAACCGTCTTTTCTGAGCATATACATTCCTTCGGAATTAAGGTCGAGCGGCAATTTATAATACTTGCCGTCGTATACGCTGATAAGAGTGGTGCTTCCGCCGAGATTATCGACGATAGTATCCGCCGCGTCGAACTTCTCGACGAAGATAGCGAGTTCTTTATATACCCACGCGCCGTCGCTGTTGTAGTAATATCCTTTTGCGGTGTAACTTCCGCGCGCCGCGTCTACGGTGGACTCGTTTACGTTTATTCCGTCGAGATCCCACAGCAAACTTATCGCTTCGCCGCTTGCGGTAATCGCTTTCGGTAAGTAGCTTGCTTTAAGTTCTTTCCCGAGTTCCCAGATAATTCCGTCGCGGTATTCCAACGAGTCTTCGCTTACCGTAGTCCACTTCCAAAGGTCTTCGCCTTTGGCGTTCTTGACGGGCGTTTTGTCAAATTCGGCGTTCCTTACAGCGGTGTATAGGTACCCTGACAAAGGCATAGTAACGCTGAACGATATATCCTTGCCGCCGTCTTTGTCGGCGAAAAGTTTGGCTTCGCCGCTCGTCATGCGGAACATACACTCGAACGTAACCGTCTGTTGCAAAACGTTATAGTCCATCGACTCTCTGTCTATGTAGAATTTTATTTCTTCGCCGTTAGTCGCAATCTTAATAAGATAATCGGCTATATCGGGTTCGTTGACGTCGTTTTTCTTCTGATAGTTGCCGTCGTACGGCATACCGAGATAATCTACCACCACAAACCTGTTCGTTTCGCCGTCGTATTTAGCGTACATCTGCGGGTCTATTACAGCTATCGTAAACATAATGTTCGGACTCATCGTCATTCCGCCGGGATATGCTTTCTTATCCCAACCGAGCACGCCCTTGACTTCGCGGTAAACGGCTTCGTTTTCCGTGCTTATCGAGCTTATATTGGCGTCGATGAAGGAAAGCGGAACTTTTCTGTAATCGGGTCTGCCGGCTATGTTGCTGAAATTGTAGTAGAAGTAGGAATAGTTACGTTCCAGCTGTTCGAACACGCTACCGCCGCCCTTGACGAGATACAGCGTGCCGCCGTCGTAGTATTCGCCTTCTACGAGTCCGTCTAGTTTTATATCGTCGGCGACTATTCTCGCTCTTATTCTGTATCCGAGATATTCGAACTCGGTCATAACGTTGTGGTCGCCGGCTACGCCCATTATTATATCCTGCATCTTGTAAGTACCGTTTGCGCCTACTTCCAACTTCCAACCGCCGTCTTCGATAAGGCTGCTTTCCGTGCCGTCGTTAAAGACTATCTTGTATTCCGACGGGAACACTACGTCAAAGGGATTAAGGGTGTATTTATCTTTCGATATATCAATATAAGAGCCGTTCGCGGCGAGAGTACCTATCGTATCTCTCGTTCCGTCGAGATTTTCCACGACTACCGACTTGGGAGTCTGGTCGGTGACGTCGAGAGACATGTTCCATATCTTTTCGTCGGGTACGTTGTTGTAAGTTCCCGTAGAGACGGCGTTGCCGTTTTCGTCGCGCAAAACTACCGTGATCGTGTTCTTGTCGTAGTCGAAACTTACCTTTCTCGAAGTTCCGTCGTCGAACTTAACGACGTATCCTAACAGTCTTAACTTAATTCCCTTTCTTCCTGCGAGAGAATATTCCACGCTCGCAAGGTCCCATTCCGCTTCGTCGTACTTCTGATAAGTGCCGTCGGCAAAAGTAGCGGTAAGCGATTCGGGAAGAACGTAAGTCTTGTTTTCCACGTCAAGCACGCTATCGTTAATCGGGTTGACGGTAAATTTATTCGTACCGGTTTCGTCGGTCATATCGGTAAGACCGTTGAATTCGCTGGTAAGGTCGGCTACCTTTTCTCCGCCGTAAACGTCGGTGTCTACGTAAATCTTCTTAATCGTGCGGTCGAAATACTTAGTCGCGACCGAAAGACGATAGGGCTGTCCCTGCTTGTCTGTCAACGTAATATAGTAGCTTACCGTTTCTCTGTCCTGTCCGTCGTAAATGTTTTCCTTAAACACGTCGCCGTAGTCGACGTTGACGTATCCGACGTCGAACAGAACCGTTTCGCTGCTGCCGGTAGCCTGATATTCGCCGTAGGCGTGAACCGTCTCGGGGAATTCGGGCGCAAAGGGGTCTATTTCTATATAGTTCCTGTCGCGGAAGGTGGCTATCGTGTCCACGGTAGCGGTGTCGGTGAAGTCGACGTATTTTATGACTACCTGAATGTATCTGTAATCTATGGAGTCAATCTTATACGCGTTCTTATAATCGGAAGTTATTTTATACTTGTTGCCGACGTACACGGGGGCTTTGACGGCGGAGCCCGAACCTTCGACGAGAGCCGACTTGTCGAAGACTATTACCTTTCTGTTGTCGTCTTCGCTTTCGGCGTGATCTTCGGTCCTGAACGTAACCCTGCTATCGTAAGCCTTTTCCGTAAGTTCGAAAAGGTTTTTCTTCCTTTCGTTATCGTTACTTCCGACGGCTTCGTCAACGTAGCGTTTAAGTAAAATTTCGTCGACGTAGCTCGTCTTGCTCGCGATATATTCGCTTACGGTAAGAGGTTCTTCCCCTGCGTTAATATCGGAATGAGCAGACGTAAGGAGCATCCTTTCTATTATCTTATCGCCGTAACGGGAATAGTCGTTACTATCGAGTTCTTTCCTTATTTCGTCGGCTTTTCCGTCTATTGCCGCCTTAATTACGTCGTAGCTTACGCCGAGTACCTTGCCGCTTACGCCGTTTTTCAACACGGAAGTAATTATATCTATATACGCCGCGTTGTACTCTTCGCTCGTCACGGTAAAGTCGCCGGCGTTGTTAAGATCGGACAGGTAAGAACCGTTTACGTTTTCGCGTAACGCGCAAACCGTCTTGATAAGTTCGAGATAAACGGCGTAGGTTTCCACTCCGATAATAGCCGTAGTTTCTGCCGTTACGTTTTCGGAAGCGGTAAGATTATACTTTCTTAAAAATGCCGAATCTTTGTAAAGGATCTGTCCTACCGACGTGCGTATTCCTTCGGTGACGGCTTTGTCCAAATCGCTGGTCGACTCTATGACGGCGGCTTCTTCTATTGCGGAAACGAGTCTTTCCGCCACCGCTTCGATGCTTCCGTCGACGTTCTTTTTGAGAACGGCGTAGATATTAAACAGTTTTTCGGCTTTTTCGTAATAGGTAATTTCCGCGGTGAACGCGTCGCCCACTATTGCGGAAACGGAATTCTTTTCTTCTTCGGTGAGCAATTCGTACTCCGCGAGAACCTTGTTTACGAACGCGCTCGCTACGTCTTCGGAATCTTCGGTCTTGAACGCATACGAATCGAGAAGTCCGTAAGCGTAGTTTTTAGACTCGACGTCTTCCACGTCGTCGGCGGCGTCGTAATAGAAGCTCGCTTCGTTTTCTATGAGTTTTTGTCTGAAATACCTGTACGCTTCGCTGTAAAGAGTGTCGCTTGCGGCGGCGAATACGGCGTTGATTTCGTCGAATATCGCGGAGTCCGTTCCGTAAATATCGTCGTAGACTAAACCGTTTACCGTGCGTTCGCTTGCGGAAACGAGATTTCTTACTTCTTCGGTGTAAGCCTGAATGGCGGCAGAATACTTAATCGTAAGGTACTGCGCGTTAACGGCGGCTTCCATCATGGCGGTCTGTATGGAATTAGCCATACTTCCCGAAGCTACCGCAACCGTGTCGAACGTGTTCCTTACTTCTTCGTAAAGGTTTTTGTATCTCGTAGTCTGCTTGTCCGCGTCGGTGACGGTAAGGTTTTCTTTAATGTTTGTTTTCGCCTTTTCGAGCAAAACGTAGTAGTACGCGTTGTTAAGGTCGGCGGTAAACTCACTTCCTAAGTCGGTTCTTGCGGACAGTCTGTCGTAAGCGTCGGCGCCGTAGAGATAGACGAAGTAGTTTATTGCGGTAGCCGTCTTGTTATCGGCGTACGCGTTAAGGTAATAGTCGAGAGCTTCGGTCTTTATCTGCCTTATTTCGGTCGGGTCGGTGACGAGAAGTTCGTTTTTGTAGGAGAACGCGTTACTGTTAAGCAGTTTTTCCACTATGCTTTGTGAATTGTCGAAAACGTATTTACCC
>DJPE01000079.1:7057-28868 GCA_002439705.1 Christensenella sp. UBA6420 | reverse complement strand
TCGGTCTTTTCTTCTATAGAAGATTTTACCGCGTCGCCCTTACTTTCATAGGCTTTGACGTATTTTACGAAAGCGTTGCGGGTGATTCCCCATTCGGTTTCTCTAAGCGCAACGTAATCGTCCTTTAAGGCGGCGATTTTTTCGTATCCCGTAGAATAAACCGACCTTATCGCGGCGGAAATCCAACCCGATACTATAGTTGCGTTGCTTGCCCCCCTGTAACTTGTCATAAGGCTCTTTACGAACGCTATCTTCTTATATTCGGTGAACTCTTCTTCCGTAAACGCACCGTTAAAGCGGCTTTCCGATAGCGAACCGCTATCGGTGGTCGCGGCGTTGCTAAGAAGTTCTATATCGGTAGCGGTAAGCCCTACGGCAGACATATTGCTCATCATAGTTTCGTAAGCAGCCGCTCCGCCCATAAGGTAATAGAAGATATTTTCCGCTCGGTCTCTCATTGCGGTAGCGACGTTCGTGTTCTTCATAAGGTAATAAGCCGCCATAGCTTTGCTCGTACCATTGCCGCCTTGCGCCGCATTGAAGGCTCTTTCTATTACCGCAAGGTCTTCCTGCGAAGAGTAGCTCGCTTTTAGTAAGTCGTAAGTTTCGTTTCCTATTTCGTCGAACATAATGGCGAACGCGCCCTGCGAACCGCCGTAGGAGTTCGTAACGGAACTTACTTTAGTGTTGCCTTCCATAATGTAGTCCGCCATCTTCACGTTGGCGTCGGCGGTGGCTTCGGCAAGATATCCGTCCATTTCGGCGGTGGCTCTCTTCTTCAGGACTTCGGCGTATTCTTCAAACATCTTAGTGAAGTTTTCGCCGTTTCTTGCCTGAATTTCTTTCATGACTTCGCACATTCCGTCTTTTCTTATCTCGTGCGTTCTGTACGCCGCCGCCCATTTTTCCTGCATGGTGTCGCCGGGAAGAAGGTCGATATGCGCTACCGCGTTATCCTGTGCGTATTTATATAAGGTATCCCAATATTTTGCGTACGCGGTGGAGCTTTCGGCAAACGAACCGTAAACGTAGGTAAAGTCGATTACCTTTTCTTCCTTGCCGCCCTGGTCGGGTAAAACTCTCGTCGGCACGATGGAATTGACGTAATCTTCGGTGACTCTCGCAATATACGCCGAAAGCGATTCGCCTTTTTTAGCCTGCCTTATATCTTCCATGGCAAGGCGTATGCCTTCTTCGACGTACTTTTTCAGTACGGGATAATAGTTCAGGGAGATCTCAACGTCGACTTCTTCCACGAAAGATAAGGACGAATAAACGTTGAAGATAAATTCCGTCTTATAAACGGGATTGCCGTCACTATCGTACTTTTCGATGATATTGCCTATATCGAGCGACGGCGCGGTAATATTGGCGGAAGCGGATTCTCCCACGCTGCCCTGCAACGCTTCGTACACTCTGAACACGCCGAGAGCCGACGACTTGGCGGCGACGGTGTCGCCCTTTATGAGCGACGACATGACCTTTCTTTCCTGTTCCAACGCTCTGTCGTAGAGAGCGTCCCAGATATCGGCGTTTACGTAAATTCTTAAACTTGCTTCTATTCTCGCGCGGAGTCTTGCGTTGATACCGTTTCTTTCGTCTACGGTAAACACGGGACGGCTTTCGTCGTTGATTACGTCGTATTTAGCCACTTTAAGCAACTGATACGCCGACAAGTCGGGGTCGTATTCGTCGTTTTCGGCGACGAACGCGTCAAAAACTTCTTTCCACTTGACGTAGATTGCGCTTTCGGTTTCGTTTGCTTCCGCGTCGAACGATTCTTTCACCCTGTCGAACATTTTGTCGGCGATTTCGTTGAATTCGGTAAGTCTGTTATAACCGTATTCGGCGATGATTTCGTTTACTAAGGTGTTGGATAAATAGTTAGCCAACTGTCTTTCGCTTTCGTCGCCGCCGTTATATTCGGCAAGTAAAATATCGTAAGTAGCTTTTATTACTTCCTTGTCGAACTCTGCTTTAAGGGTACGGAGTCTGCTTGCCGTAGCGGAAGAGTACGCCTGCGGCGCGCCGCTCGACGTAAAGTATCCGTCCCACATTCTCGCCTTAACGAGCTGTTCGTAAGACGCGTTTATCTCTTCCGAAAGTATACCGAGCAGAACTTTTACGTTGACGTCGGAATAGTAAACGTTACCCTTAATATCCTTGTCGAAACCGCCCTTGTAGTCGATAACCGAATCGTCGTTTTCTATACTCCAGTTTACCGTAGGAATGACGGGACAGCTCCAGGCGGAATACTCGTATCCGTCGGGCAAATCGAGTTTTGCGTAATATCTGTCGTAATCGACGAACATTTCTTCCGTAAGACTGCTCGGAATATCGGAAAGAAGTCCGCCGAGCGGGTCGTCGTAGCGGTAGCGGGTGGAGAATTCTTCTTTAAGGGAACGATTAAGGACTATTGCGTCGATAGTAAAGTACTGTCTTCCTGCGGTACCCGTGGAAGTCCTGCCGAGAGATATGTATCCCCTTAATTTATAGTTCTTTCCTTTATAGCTTCCGCTGTCCGCTCTGTAAAAACCGTAGCTTACCGAGTCGGAATAATCGTTGCGGACGTAGAAGTTCTTGTCGGTCTCCAACGAAAGGGCGTCGCCGTCGTCGCCTATTATTTCCCAACCGGCTACTTTTTGCGTAGTGTAATCGGTATTCTCGCGGAACTTGACGGAAACTTCATACGGGAGCATAAAGGTAGCGGAATTGTACGGGTCGATAAAATAAACCCCGTCAAGGTATTCGGTCCCTATAAGATTTCCGTTTTTGTCGAACTTATAGTTGCCGACGGACACGTTTTCTATATTTCTCGACTGAATATCGAGATACAGCGGCAAGCCGTTCTCGTAGCCCGGTATATACGCCCTTATATTAAGGACGGTCACTCCTTTCAACGCTTCGTAGTTAAGGGCGTGACCTTTTTCGGTATACGGCACGCTTACAAGGTTTTCGTTAAGCACGTTGCCGTCGTTGTCGAAAAGTTTGAAGACCACGGGATTATCCTTGTCGCCGAATACGAAACTGTCGAGTCCAGCGTTAAATAATACGGTAAGTCCGATAGTCGGCAGACGGAAATCGCCTTTATAACCCATCACGTCGTCGTACGGGTCTATGGTAATAACGTTCTTATTGCCGTCGGCGCCATTCTTGACGGGCAATTCTCCGTAGCTTATTCCGTAATAAACCAAACTCTTTACGGTAATATACAGGTCGATAGTCTGCGACTGTCTGTTGCCGTCGGCGTCGTAGTACGCTTTAAGGGTAGCAGTAGCGAACTTGACTCTGTCCAATCCGTCGGCGAACTTAGCCGGGTCGAATACGCCCTTAATAAAGTTCCATTCGACGTAGTGGGTGTTAAGCCCGGTGCTTTCGTATTCGCTCGTAATGTCGGCGGTGATTACGGACGGAATTTTCGTCACGTCCATACCGTATTCGCTGTCGGCGGAATAATATAAATAAGGATTATCGATATTAAGCACGCCTTCGGTTATTTTATACAAGCCCGTTTCGTCGGTAGCGGAGTACTTCGTGTTGCCGATGTCCTTTCTCGGAATACGGACGGTAATGTTGTAGCTTGCGTCTTCGCAGGGAAGTCTGAAACCGAAATCGTAAGAAGACGGTTGCTTTCCTGCGTTGCCGTCGCGGCGTAAAGTATTTATAAACCTTACGGGGATACCCGTAGCGGTATCTACGTTAAGATAAGGTCTGGTGGTAGCTCCGACCGTCCAGACAGGCGTGTCGTAAATTACGTCGCCGCTCAATTTATACCTTACTCTTATGCTCGTCGGCAAAGCGTAATCTTTGTTCTCGCCGAAAAGTTCTTCCGACTGTTCGTCGAACAGTTCCGCTACTATTTCTTCGCCCGATTCGAGTCTTTCGTCTTTAAGGGTATGTACGGCTATTATAATTTCCTGCAAAGCCGAACCCTGACTGAGTTTGGTAATCTTAATTTCGACGTCGGTATATTCCGAAGAAGTTTCGTTATTGTCGCCGTTAAGAACCTTATTATTAAACGAGTCCTTATCGTATCCGCAGAAGTCGAGTACTGGCACGGCGTCAAGAACGGTGCCGTTTTCGAAACCGAGCTGAATTTCGCCGAAAAGATAGTTTATATATTCGTACGGGGAAGCGAACTTTCCTTCTTCATTCTTTAAGCCGAAAGCCTTAGTTATATTAAGGTGAATTTTACCCGATTCTTCCACGGCGGATAAAGCTATCGAACCGTCCATTTCTTCCACGTTCGCGGCGTCGTTTCCCAACGCGACGTAGAACCTGTCGAGAGAAATTTCTTTAAGGTTAAGTCTGACGAACGAGAACCCTAAGGTAATAACCTGTTCGTTTACCGTGCCGGCGTAGACAGAACCTTTAAGTTCTATCGTCTTGCCGTCGGGAGAAGTCTTAAACGCAGCCAGCAATCTGTCGATACTGTTCTCATACCCGGCGTAGCCTTCTTCGGCGGTAGTCCACTTGACGGCAAGCCTGTACGGAACATAACTTCCGTCGGCATTTCTCGCGCTCGAAAACGCTACGCTTATATATCCGTCGGTCTTAATCTTTTCGAGTCTTTCCGTAAGTACGGTCGAGTACTCTTCGTAAGTGTTGAGTCTGTTGTATCCGTATGCGAAGTCGCTTCCATCGAATATGTCGACGAAGTTCCTGCCGTCGGAATTTACGACTAATTTCCTTTCGGGAACGTTGACGAGAAGGATAATTTCCTGTTTAATAACTTCCGCTCCGCCGTCGAGAATGTACCTAAGTTCGTACGTTCCGCCTTCGTAAGAGAAGATATACTTGCCCGCTTCGTCGTAATATCTGCCGTCGTACCCTTGTTTATAGTTTATCGGGAACCATTCGTCTGCGTCGCGGACGGAAACGTACCATTCCATATTGTCCTGCGAAATAACCTTCCCGCTTTCGAGTCGCGCGGTAAAGGAATTAGGCAAAGTATAAGACGAGTACGGGTCTATAGTAATATCGGTCACGCCGTCTTCGAGTCCGTCGAAACGAATGTCCGCAAGTTTTGAAGCTAAGTTCCTTACCACCATTCTTACCCAGACGTAACCTATGTTGGACAAGTCGTCGCCGCCCCTGTCGCCTATCTTTCCGTAGACGACGAAGTCCTGACGGTACACGACGGGGTTTTTCAGTCCGAAAAGTCCGTCTTCTTTGCGTTCTATAAGGTTAAGCTCTTTTCCGTTGTCGTCGGTGGTCACCCATTCCACGGCGTATTCTTTGACTTCGTAGTTGCCTAAGTCGTCGCTGAACTTGCCGTCGCCCGCGGCGGAAGAATTGGCCACTTTAAGGAACACGGTGGACGGGAGTCTCGCCGCCGCGTCGTACGGGTTTATTTCGTACGGAGCGTAGAAGTCTGAGCTTTCGGTAAACTTGGCGGGGCTAATGCGGACGGGAGTAATATCGGTAAACTGCGGTATGCCGCTTTCGTCCACGACGCAACCCGTCGCCACGCTCTCTTCCTGCATGTTCTGACTGCTCTGATATCTCGTAGGAACGTTTATTTCCAGTCTTACTTCCTGTTCCCCTACTATCATGGCGTCGCCGAACATAGCCTTGGTGGCGTTGCCGCTTCTGCCCGAACCCAGAAATCCGAACAGATTATTCGTTCCGTTCACCGTGATGACGGTGGGATTTTTCGTAATGTATTCCGCGCCTTCCCAGTCGAGACTGCCGAGAGCGTAGTTTTCGTAATAGTCCGAGTCGGAAATTCCGTCGGGACGAGCCGCCACCAACTTTCTTCTCTTCTGCGTAGACGCGTCGTCGGAGTAGAAATAGATATATACGTCGTGACGAACGCTGCTCTGCGACGGTATGGCGTAGGTCTCTTTCTGCAAAAAGTCTATTGTGTATCTGCCGTTTTCTTCGTCGTCTATTCTAACGTAGTCGAAAGTCTGCGCCGATACTATTACCTTGACGGCGATTTTTACGGGATACCCCGCTTCGTCGCCGATAACGGCGTAAGCGTAACCTAAACTTCCCTGCCAGGTAATTTTCGACAGGTCGTAATCCCAACTAAGGTCAAGTTCCGACAGAACGAACTTGTTTACGCCGAAAATATCGTAAGTAAGTTTTTTCGTGACTTCGGTATCCCCTTCCAAAACGGTTTCTTCCCCGTATACGTTGTCGTAATAAAGGATAAGACCTTTACTTTCTATCAAAGCGGTGACGGGATTATAGGACGGGTCTTCCGACTTTATCATAGCGTAGGTGTAGGGGTCGATTTCGATAGTACCAACGACGGGTACGCCGGTGTCGTCGAATATCTCTCCGCCCGAAGCGTCCTTTTCGGGCAGCACTTTACGGTTGTTGACGAGAATGTAGATTTCGTATTCCTTATTCATAATGGAATCTACGCCTATTTTTACTTTCGACTTGACGCACTTACCGTAGTCTTCCGCAAATCCGGCAAGGTTGTAACCTGCCAAGGTAATGTTGCTTTCGTCAAATCCCGTAAACTCGCACGGCAGGAAGCCAATAACGTTGTTGTCGTACCTTACTTTAATTTCGGACGGAAGTTTTTTGGTAAGCGTGGGGTCTATTACGAGAGTTCTGTCGTAAATATCCGCAATTTTATACGTTCCTTCCGAACCGGTAATTCTCAATTCGTAGCTTATCTCTTCTCCGAAAAGTTTAGCCACGGGGTGATAAACGCTCTTGCCCGTTTCTATCGTGACGGTATCTTCGGCGTAAGTCGGCGTAAAGGTAATCTTAGCGGAATTTATAATGACTTCCACCGCCGTTTTCCATGCGCTGCCCTTACTGTAAATACTTTCTACCGTGACCGAATCGAGCGGAGTAATAGACGGCGTAACGAACGCGGAAGCGTCCACGTCGTCGTCCACGCCGTCGAACACGGCTCTCATTTTTACCTGCGCGGTACAGTTCTTTATTCCGATAAGTTCGTTCACGGGGTCGTTTTCTCCGTCGGAAAGAAGACTCATCTCGAACCAACCGCTAGCTTTCGTTATTTGCGCGCTGCCCTGGGAACTAAGAATAGTGGTGAGAATCGACAGGACGTTGCTTTCGTTAAAGATATTTTCTTCCCCTAAAATCGCATTGAAACTTTCTATGACGACAGTTCTGTCGATACGATAGAAAAGTCCGTCGGGGTTGTCGTAATCGCCCATCTGCGCGTAGTAAGACACGAGCAGTTCGTTCATAAGACGGGGATTGCTGCGGACGCTTAATACGAGCTTTTCGGTAGAATTACTCTTGATTTTCGAGTACACGTCGAAACTTACGAAGTTAAGGGCGTTCTCGTCCACGATACTCTGCGTTACCGTGCCTTTTATTACGAGAGTTTCGCCGTTATGCAACGAGTACGGCGTATTGACTCCGCTCTCATCTCCTATAAACGCACCGAAAACTCTGCTTGCGTCGGTGACCTGCTGTCCGCTCGTAAGGCTTAAACTTGCGTTTATTTCCATGGTGGCGGTGTCGGGATATTTTATGAGAGAATAAGCAGCGCTTTCTTTATTGCAGTCGTCGGGGATCAAAACGCCGTTGAAGTCGTTGGCAAAAAGCGTGGCTATAAATATCGTCTTTTCGTTCTGATAGAACGTGACGGTAATCACTTCCGTCTCTAAATTGTATCCTATTACGAGCTTAGCCGCCGAGAAGAAGTCTTCGCCTATGTAGGAAGCGAGCTGTTTTTCTTCTATTCCGAGAGCTTTGGCGACGATACTCATCATAGACTCGTCGTCGTTTCTTATCTTCTTAATAAGTTCTTCCGTGATAGTGTAGTATATGGTGTCCGCTCCGTTGTCGGAGAAGTTTTCCATAATTGTTTCGTACAGGGCTTTCGTCTCTTCATCGTCGCCGCCGTAACTGAAACCGTTGCGGACGAGAACCAACAGTACTTTGGCAAGGTTATTGTACCCCGCGGCGAGAAGTTTGCTTAAATCGAGATTTTCCAGATAAACCTTGGGCAGATTGAATGCGTCTAAGTCCACCGCGCCGTCAAGCCAGCGGTAAAAGCCCGTCGCGTCGAGATAAGCCGTTCCGCCGACGTAATAAAGGGACGTGAAGTCTTCGTCGGTCGCGTCGGTAACGCGTACGTTTAATCTGTTAAGGCTGTTGTCGTTGACGTTGATATCGGTTTCTATACTAAGGTCGAAATCCTGGTCGCTGACGTCGGGAATATTGATTTTCCCTTCAAAGTCGTTACGCCCGACGTTGGTTTCGGGGTACTGACTCTTGACGAGAGAAGTTTTTTCTTCCAAAGCGGTAGTTCCGTCGTTGTAGGACACGGAAGCGCCTATCTTGAAGTTATGAACGTTGCCTTGAAGCGTGCCGTCCGACACCCATTCCGAACCCTTGACGGCGGAATCTTCAAAGGTCATCGTAATGGACTTTGCGTAAATGTGGCTGAAACGGGTTTCTATTAGTCTACTTAATCTGAACCCCAAAAACTTTTGGCTGACAAGGTCGAACTTATCGTCTATGCCCCTGAACGTGTTTTCGAAAAAGAAGGATAAACTATCGTTGATTATAGTAAGATCAAGGTCGGCAAGTTCTACCGCTTCGCCCGTTTCGCCCACTTTGTTGTAGGTAATGTTGTTCTGACTCAGAATCATACCCAAGTTGACGCTTTCGTTTCTGTTGAAAATCGAAGCTATCTGCTTTTCGTCGTAGAAACGACTCGTCATATCTATCCTTTTGCAGCCTTCGTAGAAAGAACCGAACAGCATCGACGAGCCGAACGACTTAATCACGCTCTTGTCTTCGCCCGAACTCATGTACAAATCTCCGCCGTCGTACAGGAAAGAAAGTCTTTCCATATTGTCTTCGTAGTCGAACACGCTAAGATAAATTTCGCTGTCGGCGGCGTTTTCTTTATAGTTCGCTTTATATGTTATTCTGTAATTTACGACGGTTTCCAGATACAAATCGAACACGTTGACGACGCCGTAGGCGGCAGCCTTAGACATTTCTTCCTTACCTTTGGTAAGACCGTTAAAAATTTTGTCGAGAGCTTCGTTCTGCGTGAGCTTCTTTACGGTAGGATTATCCGGCTCGTCGGGTTCTTCCGGCGTGGTGTTGCCCTTACAGGCGACCGCCGAAAAAGCCACTAAAACCGCTACTAAAAGCGTCAATATGATAAGAAACAGTTTCTTTTTCTTGTTCATTTTTCCTCCGTTAAGCCACTCTTATTTTTATAAGGTTGCTCTCGTACCTTACGCCGTCGAGAATAAACGATTTCGACGTGGCGTAGCCGTCTACTACGTCGCCGTAGACTATTTCGCTCACCTTAATCCTGCGTAAAGCGTTTATATGGTCCACCGACGGGTCGTCGTTGCCGACGAAGAAAGCGTCGTGGAGAAGTTTATACGCGTCGTCGCTTATTTTGTCGTACGGAGCGCGTACGCCGTCCACTATATACTGCGACTTATTTTCATTTTCGTTCCAATATTTCGTCCTTACGCCTATATACAGCTCTTTCGGCAAGTCTTTTACCGTGCTTACCGCCGTAACTTCGTCGTAAGAGAAGCTTTCGCCTTCGCCGGTCGCGACGTAATACTTGACGGGCGAATAGTCGCCGAAAAGGAGTCTTACTTTCATTTTGACGGCCCTGACGTAGCTGCTTTCGCCGTATCTTAACAGTACGGTAGCGGTCTTGATTATCGCTCCGCCCGTAAGGTCGACGGGGTCGTTGGTGAAGTCGTACTTTTCGTTATACATAAGGAGCTGACAAGCGGCGTCGTAAATTTCCTTTTCGGTCATGTTTTCGTCCGCCTGCAAACGTTCTTTGTAGTATCTTATAGCGTCGTTTACGAGTTCTTCCTGCGCTTCTTCGCTTCTCGAAGCGTAGTTCATTATTATATTGATAGCGTACTGACGGCGCATTCCTTCTTCCACTTCGGGATACGCAAACTCGACGAATCCCATAAGTCTTTGTATCGCGGCGGTGTAAGAATAATTCCAGAGTATCCTTACCTGCAAATCGTCGTCGTAGACAATGTTATTCGTGTTCACGGTGACTTTACCCGTCATCGGGAGATACTTATCGGCGGCGATTATTCCTGTGACGCTGCCGCTTAAACCGTAGTTGTCGCCTATTAAAGCAAGTTTGTTTATGGTAAGGTCTTCGTAAGAATACATAGCCTTTTTCGGCAATCTCGTGTTGGTCGAGTTAAGCGAGAGCGAAGTAAGGTTATGCGAGCCTACGCGTTCGTTCCCTAACGCCAAATCGCCTTCCACGTTCACGGAGTGGTTGTTCATGACGCTGTTTACCGCCATTTCGTCCCAGTACATGACGTAATTCTTTCTTTCAAGAACCGCAAGCATGCCGTCGTCGTCGGTGGTGTTCACAAGAAGTGCGCTGTCTTCGGGATAGAAGGTGACCGTCTTGAATTCCTTTAAGGTTTCTACGCCGTTGACTAAGGTATAAACGTTAAACCTTACGTCGTAGCTGTCTTCGGCGGAATATTTAAGGCTTTCGCTGAAATAGAAGTTGAGCGGGTTCATCATACCGCTATCTCCGCCGCTCGTCTTGACTATGCCTGCGTATTCCCAACGGCAAACGTACAGTTCGAGCGAGACTCTCTGTCCCGACGCATTCTTTATATTGCCGTAAACGGTATGGGTGGAAGCGGAAAGGTTGCCGAGCGGGTTGATGCTGACGTCAGACCATACTATCTCGAAATATTCGTCGCCCACCTTAATTCTGTTCGGCAGGTCCTTAGCGGAATACTCGAAGGGGTTTTCCACTTCGACTCTCGTCTGCTGGACGTCGTTTTCGTCGAGCACGCGGAGTTCGCTCGTGGCGAGAGTTCTGTTCCTGACCACCGTTACCAAACTTATTTCCTGCGTCTGTTTAGTATCGGCGTTGTTTACCACGGCGTTAAGTACGGTGTACTTAGCCCTGTTAAATAAGCTCTTTACTTCGTCGTATTCAAGTCCCGAAGCGGTGACCGTGGACGGGTCTTTCGCAAAAAGCGCTTTGCCTTTTGCGTAGCGACCGTAAAGGTCTGTAATACAGTTTTCTTTGCCGAGTTCCGCTACTTCCGTATTCGTGAAGTAAGTGTTTAGCATAGCGTCGCTTTCGAGTATCAAAAGTATATTGCTTATAGAAGCGTTTTCCGCTTTTATTTGGTTCCAGGTCTTGCCGGCAAGCTCGGTATCGACGGTATTCGCGACGTCGGTTACTATATCGTTGTTCCTGTAAAGGTAGTTTCCGTCGGCGTCCTTTGCGTTCAGAATTTCCGTCCACATATAGACGTAGCCGTAGACGTCGTTACGGGCGTTGCCTTCGTAAGTCACGTTTCCGGTGACTATATCGTTGCTCCAGCTTACAGTAGTGGTGTAGGAGAAACCGCCGCTTTCTTCGTCGAAGTCGATAATCACTTTGGTCGGAACGGCTACGTAACCGTAGTACGGGTCTATATAGTAGTACCCTTCTTCGAGATTTATTGCCTGAATTTTCTTAATCTCGCGGGTAATAAGGCTTTCGAGATAAATACCCTTGACGTAGTTGTTTACCCCTCTGGTTACGACGGTATTAATCTGACTCGACACGTCCACGCCCGCTTCGAGATTACGTCTTATTGCGTTCATCGTAATGTCGAAATTCTGAATAGAAGCCACGTTGTCTTCGATAAGAGCGGGGATAATCGCTTCGAGATAGTCGGGGACGACGTTTCCGCGGGCGGAGAAGTCCATAGCGTCGCTTATCATCGAGCGGAGTTCTCTCCGTAACTGCTGTTTACCTACGAGAGCGACGTTCGCGCTGCCGTCGATAAACGTGTCGATATTCATGGAAATCTGCGAAAAACCTTCTATTTCTTCGCCTATACCTAATCTGCACTTAAATATGTTTATTACTATACTCCGGACGCTTTCGCCGGCGATACTCTTGCCACTTGCGGCGTTATCCTTGTCGGTAAAGCCGGCGTTCACGTCGGAAATTGCCGTTTCTATCGCCCCTTCGAGAAGAGCGCGGTAAGCGGTCTTGGCTGCGTCGTTGTCGTACATTCCGGCGGCGACGTATTCTCTTATACGGTAGATTTCTCTTATTACATAGTCGTAATCGAAGCTTGCTTCGAGTTTATTTTTATAGTAAACGGAATACCCCAATTCGCCTGCGGTAAGTTGAGCGGCGTCTTTTACGAACACTCGTTTAAGCTCAAGCTTAATATACTCGCCGAGAACGTAGTCGTACCCTGCGTTGAAGACCGACGTAGAATAATTGCTTATAAGTCTCGTTACGTTATCTTTCTTGACCTGCGCGCTTGCGTTGCCGCGGACGGCGTTGTAGATAGCGTTGGCGGTGGCGTCGGTGTTGTTTTCGACATATTGACGGAGTTTTGTCAAGGCGTAATTGTACAGACTTTCGTCGTCGTACTTGTTCTTTAACGCCGTCGCTTCCACGTCGTACGGCGCGGTAACCTTACTTAAACCGTTCCAGCCGTCGAGAAGAAGCTGTCTTATCGTAGCTTCCGACATATCGCTCTTTATCGTATCTGCGGACGGAAGACCGACGTGTTCTCCGACCTTGACTATCTGTTCGTACAGGTTTTCTACGTTGACTCTGATACGGGTCTGGTTTATTACGTTGAAGATTTCTTCGACCTTTCTGTCGTTTACCGACGAGAAGGACGACAATATCGCGCTCCTTATTACCGCGTCGTCGGTATCGATGACGGCAGTTGCGCTTTCGGCGGTCTTGTCGTAGAACCTTACTCTCAATTTAAGAGTCTGGCTTAATCCTACGTCTACGGTAAGGTCGACGTAACTTCTGTTTACGCTCGACGGAGCGATGAGAATACCCTGCTCTTCGTACATTTGTACGAACTTATCCACGTCGACGCCGTAGTTGTCGTACGGAATACGGGTGATTTCGTAGTTGCGATATTTGTAAGTGACAGCGGGGAAGGTGTGGCTTATGCCGCTTCTGTACTTAGTGGAAAGGTTGGTCGGCAAGGTAAAGTATCCGTCCACCATAGCGGAGCTGTTCGCGTCGTTGTACGCGTCGGCTTCTATACAGTAGATTCTGCCGTCTTCGCTCTCTATCGCGGTGGTATCGAGCTTCATATTGCCCACGTTCCAGGGGAGTTCCACCACTTCGGAACTTCTTATCGAGATGTAAAGCTGAATCTTTACGCTGTCGTGCTTGACGATAACGCCGTTTTCGACCGATTCCCAGCCGAGTATTTCCGCCGTGGCCATAAGACGCTTGTCGTCGGACTGCGTACTCGGATTATAAGTACCCTGATAGGTCATTACGTCCAAAGCCCCCACGCCGATTATTTCGCCGTTGACTCTTTCTGTTCTGCCGTACCAGTCGGGTTCTATCTTCCAGCTCACGTTGCTTATTCCCACCATGTTGCCGTTAAGCTCTACGTTAATGGCTTTGGGCAGATACGCCGTGCCAGCGAAATATTCCGTCATCGGGAGATATTCGTAAATATCGTTAATTATTATCGAACCTTCTGTGATGGTCAGGAGTCCGGGGACGTTTACGCTGCTGAAATTATCGAGTTTGGCGGGGGCGCCGGGTAAAACGAGCGTTCTCGTCACGCGGAAACCCTCTTCTGTCAACGCGCTTACCACCACCGTACCGTATTCGCTTTGCGAATAAACTATGGATTGCTCTATCGATTTAATGAACGTGCCTTTCTTTATCGAACGGAAAGAACTCTCTTCGACGTACCAGTCGGTAAGAACTTTTCCGCTGTTGCCGCCGTAGACGAAAGTTTCTTCCACGCCAGAACCGTTACTCTTGACGGCGTTTACGCTTATGACCGTTTCGTCGGCAAGCACGAAGCCTTTTTCTCCGTACTGCGCGTATCCGTTATCCGAATACGGTTGAATTTCTATCTCGCTCGCCGCTTCGCTGTCCACGGTAAGACGATAGCCGCCGTCGAATATAAGGCGGACTCTCATATCATACGCCCCTACGCCCGAACCGAGTCCTATGTAGTAATCGCTGCTTTCGACAAACTCGTTGCCGTTGCCGGGTCTGATTACGTCGTTGACCGAGAACAGACCTTCGAGATTTCTGATAAACACACTCTTGTCGAAGACCGACGCCACCTGATATCCGCCCGTCCTGTGAGCGTTAAGGTACGACAAGCGATAAACCAACTCTTCGTAAGTCATAGTGGAGCCGTCGGAAAAGACCGCTTTACCGAAGGTAAAGGTCGTGCCGTCGGACGGTCTTCTGAACGTGACTCTGCCACTGCCGTAAACATAGATTTCGTTAAGGGTGAGTCCGGTAAAGTCTTCGGAACTTGTGCCTGTAATTATTTCGGAAAGCTCCTTATCGTTAATATCCTTGGAAGCGTCCCATGTAGTCACGAGCATGGAAAGCTCCTGCGGGGTAAACGTTCCGTACACTTCGCCGTGTTCGTCGTCAAAAACGACTATCTTGCCGTCGGAAGTCGTGGCGGGATAATAATACGTTCTGTTGACGGCGTCGTAATATCTGAACGCTATCTGCGTCTTATCGTGGTTGCTTGACGCGGAATCGTATCTGTACGAAATCTCCGCCGCATCGGACACTTTCACCCTCTGCGTGTTGCCGAGTTCGTCCACTACGACGTCTAAGGACAGTTTTGTCACGTCCGCAACGGTAACTACGTCGCCTTTTTTGAAATAAATGTTAAAAGCGGAATATACTCTCTCGGTAAACTCGTACGGATAGATTGTTTCACGTAGAACATATGCGTCTCCGAGTCGTCCGTACAGACCTATCATTCCTGCAGGTACGTCTTCGTATCCTTCCTGTCCCATGCTGACGAGAACGTATTGTTCTGCCCCGTCCGCCAAGCAGGAAAGTCCTATAGTCTTGTTGTTGAAGTCGGTCTTTAACATATCGCCGATAAGAACGTAATTGTTTACGTCGCCCGCCTTAACGTAGTATCCGCCGATACTTCCGGCAAGCTCTATCCTGTCGATACTGTGATTTGCTACCACCACCGACAAATAAATTTCTATCGTGACGTCGCCCGTACCTATCTTCGCCATCATATTGCAGATAGAGTTCGGGTTGAAGGCGGCGTTGGTTTTGCCGTCCATAAGAGTCCACGTCACTTTATAGTATTCGCTTCTTTCGTTGTTGACGCCGAAGTAAGCTCTTATGTAGGTGGGCATCTCGAAATCGGCGAAAGTATTTACGTAATAGTTGTAGACCACGATATCCTTGCTGCCTACCGAAGTGAGCGAATAGTTTATATCGGTCCTTTCTATACCGGCAATTCTCGTGCCGCTCATAAACGAACCGGTAAAGAAATCCACGTCCTGCGGGTCTTTGCTCAGCACGCGCACGCATACGGTGACGTACTGATATCCCGAAACGGGACTGCCTATCTTCGCCATAATCTTAGTGGTAGCGGCTTCGTCGGTGGGGAGATTGAAGATATACTTGTCGCCTTCTTTCCGCAGCACTTCGTAGCCCGATTCGTTAATAAGACTCGGATTGCCGTCGGCGTCGAAAGACGCGCACCACTCGATATTTGCGAAACGGTGTTTAGCCACTTTCGTTCCGTCTTCGTTGGTAAATCCTATTACCACGGTAGTGGGGATGACGAGAGTGTCTTTGTCGAGCGGGTCTATAAGGTAATAACCCGCAGTAGAGCCCATTTCCACCGCGCTCGGCGTAAATACTTTTCTATTGCCGTTTTCCGTATCGAAATCGTCCGCTTCCGATATTACCGTACCAGTAGCGGTAGTGGCGTCGGCTATATCGAGCTTCGGACACTCTACCGTGATACTTATTACCGTCGTCGGGAATTGCAGGTTCGACAGAATGTTAATCTTAGTATATTCGTCGGTGTAAGTACCGAGATTTCTGTGCGGTTTGTACACGCCGAAAATGCTGTCCCAGTTTATACTCGTACTCGTAATATCGCTATCGTTCGACGTCGCGGTAGGTTCTTCTTCTTTTATTACCGTTCCGTTTTCGTCGCGAACGACGTTGCTTATATAGAAAGGACGGTTGACTAAGACTTTATCTTCGCCTTCGCCTTCGTAGTAATAAGAACCCATCGTTCCTATGTTCGTTATTTCCTTATTTCCCCATGTGAGTCCGTAGGACTCGTTAATAACGTAGCTTCCGTTTCCGCTGAGTCCGGATATATAGGGCATATCGAATACCTTTTCGTAATAGTGGTTGGCTCCGTCGGTGAATACGAAAATGGGATTAACGGGGAGAACGTAACTCGACTCGTCAAAATAGTTCGCTACGTAGTGACCGTAGACGTATCCCGTATCGCCCGGTTTTTTGTCGCCGTTTACCTTAACGGGGTCGAACGTGTCGTCTTCGCCGAACTTAACGTGCGACAGTATTCTTTGTCCTACGTTGACCTGCAACGCAACGAGTTGACCCTTGAAGTAGGTGTGGAGATACAGCGCGGTATAAGTGTTGCCTTCCGTCGCGGTGACGGATATCTTGTCTTCGGTGTATGCGCCGTTTGCGTACAGGTCGAAATTCCATGCGAACTTATCGCCGTTTGCGTTGCTGTACTCGGTGGCTATGTATTCTTCCTTGACGCCGTCGCGATAAAGGTTGCTCGTCGTGGCGTTGAAACGGATGTTGAATTCGTAGTCTTCAAAGTATTTGTTGACGAATTCTCTTTCTTTCTCTCTGTACACCTGCATATATTCGGGGTCGTCGCCGTCCGCTCCGTACTGGTCGGGATTGTAATTGCTGATGTCCATAAAGAAGTTGTTTTTCGCGATTATATAGTCGTACGGGTCTATTTCTATCACGTCCACTACGGGTACGTTGCTCGTGGCGGCGTCGGTTTCTTCCGTGTACACCGTTACTCCGCCACCCGGTACGGCGGGGGTGATTTCTCTGTTTGTTACTATAATTCTTACGGGGAAAGTCTTTTCGCCCATCATACCTTTGGCTATAACGACTTCGGTAACCACCATTTCGCCTTTTAACGTAACGTCATCCCAGTCTATCATAAACGTAGCGGGCAGGGTGAAAATTTCCGTAAGGGTGTTTACCTGCATGTTTACCACGACTTCTTCCGCGAGCGGTTCGCACGGTTCCATAACGAACAGCACTATCGGAGCGGCTTGTTCTTCCACCAGCACGCCCTTATCGTCGTAGATAGGAATAGTGTTCTCGGCGTCTTCGTCGGAGTAGAATTCTTTAGAGTTAAGCTCTACGAGCTTACCGAGTTCGGTTCTTATACCCGCGGTGAAGACTACGGTATATCTTCTTATCGTACCCATGAAGCTACCGTTTATTCTCGGTGCGTACTGGCTCTTGGCCGCTTCGGTAATCTCTACGCTGTCGGCGTCGTACTCGAAAAGGAAGTCCTTGGTCTCTTTGCCGTAGATATAAACGTTCTCGCCGTCGTCACCGGTAAGAGCGTATTCTCCGTCGAAATAGTAATATTCCGTGCCGCCGGCGTAGTACATCATCTCGATTATTCCGAGATAGTAGATATACGCCTGTCCGCTCTCTATCTTGACGTATTCGTCGGCTATCGTGACGTCTTCTCCGGAATAGTTTACGTAATGATACTTGCCGTCGCGTTCGTTTTTGAACACGAATTTTAGGCTCTCTATGCGGAACCTTACTTTGGATATATCCTGATTGTTCGCGTCTTCGGACGCAAAGAACGAACCGGAAGGAACTTCTATTTCTTCTCTCGTCACCGTGACTTTGCCGCCGTGGGTATACACTTGAATAAAGCCGCGTTTTTTATCTATTCGCAAATCGTACGGCGACACCCACCCGGTGTTGATATATTCGTACGGGATATATTCGCCGGTCGTTGCGTCGCGACGGTTTTCGTAAATAGTAAGATCGTCGCCCGCTTCCGATTTAAGGACGTATTTTCCGTTGGATTTTTTCTTATAATAGATATTCGTACCGTAGCTTTCGAGTTCGCTGGCGGTGGCTTCCGACGTTCTTATATACCTTTCGATAAATTCGGGGTACTTGGTAAGATAATCTTCGTAGAAGTATACGGGGACGGTGTCGTGGAGTTCGGTATCGTACGGGCTTCTTCCGGTGATGTTCTCGAACTGTCCCACCTGGTACATTCCGTAGTCTTTCTTGATACTCTGCAAGCCGGTGACTCTCTTTCTGAATCCGGCGTCCACTCTTATGTTGCCGATAAGACCTTTCACGCGGAAAATGTTTTGCAAAGTTTCGTTACTCGACGTTATCTCCAACTGTTCCGGTTCCATAACCACGTAGCTGTCTTCTATAAGGGCGAAAAGTATACTCGTTATGCTTAAGTTTACTTCGCTCTTACCGAGTTCCGCCGCGTCGTCGGATATGCTCGTGCCGTCAAGGTACGCCTGCATGGAGTTCATAAACACGTCTTCTCTTATCTTCACTTTCGGGATACGCTGAGTGTTGTTGTCCTTGACGCACTCGATACTTACCCAGACGTAGCCGAGTTCTCCCGCGCGTTCGGGCTGTTGACTGTACACGTCGCTGTTAAACGCCACGTCGTCGGAAGCAAGACGGATAATTACGTCGGTCTCTTCGCTGCCGCCGGTAAGATACATCTGTAGCTGGAACGCGCTTCTGCCCGCCTTGTGAACTACCGGTTCCCCGTTCTCGTCGTAGATTACCTTGCCTTGCGAATCGGTTTCTTCGTGGTCTGTGACGAACTGGTCGTAGATAAGTCGGAACGTAACTCCTGCGTTGGTGGGCAGTTTATAGGGCGTGTTCAACCCTGAATTTTCGCCTATGGTCGCGCTTAGCAGCTTCGACATATCCACCGTTTCGGCGGTGCTGAAAATGAAGTTGCCGTTCATGGTGGCGGAATAGGTATAAATCTGTTCGAGCGGTTTGAATCCCGTAAAATCTACGTCGGCTATGTTGACTTTCTGACCGACTACTACGGGAACTATATCCAACTGGAATATCATCAACGACCCTTCGTCGATTTCTCTTCCGACGTTGGTTAACATCTTAATGGTAATCTCGTTGGTGTCGACGTTGAGCGTAAGCTCAAAGTAGGTGTTTTCGAGCATTATTTCCGCATTCGCGACGCCGAGCATAATGGCTATCTGGTCCATAGTGTACGGCAGCATGGAGTCGAGAATGTTAATAATATCTCTCGTGGTGTACGTTCCTTTGCCCGTTTCGTACAGGAACGCCTTAATCAGGTCTATATCCACCGTAAGCGTTTCGGTATTCTTACTGAAAATGTCGTTCGGGTCCTTCTCTGTCATAGAAGTCTTTTTCATAATCTCTTCGAGAAGGTGGTTTTCTTTATCGTTCTTGTCCGGACTCAATATTCCGTCGACTATACTTACGATACCGTCGTTTACCGTGTCGAAAAACTTACCTAAAAGTTCGGCAAGGTTAAGACTTTCGTCGTAAACTTTCGGGAAGCCTAATTGGTTAAGATCGATCCACCCGTAGAGATATTCCATACCCGAAATATCGATGAAGGTCTTTTCGTAGCGGTAATACGCGCCTATCATGAGTTCGCCGTTGGCGATATCCCTGTACTCCATGAACACGTTGTTGGTGGAGTTGTCGTACTGTTGCATATCGGTACGGATAAGGGCGTCGTAGTTGGCGTTAAGGAGCGGGATATAAAGATTACCGGTAAATTCGTACTGTCCGTACTCGTACGGAATATAGAAGTCGCGGTCGAGCTTCATATCTTCGGGGGGGTAAGAGCCGTATTCGAAGGTTACGTCGCTGACGTAGTTGTAGACGGCGTTGTTTTTGCCGCTTAACGCCGCTCCGTTAAAGGTAAGATACGCTCCCGTCATTATTTCCTGCGTTCCGCTCGGGTCGGGTTCGGTAAAGAACTGCATATCGCTCGCGACGCTGTTAATTACCGCCGCGCCTATCACCGAGAACTTGAAACCGAGATATTTTTTAACCAAGGGGTCTACTTTGTCTTCGAATGGCTTGAATATGCCCTGAATGAAATCGGTAAGAGTACCCGCTACCGCGTCGGCGGTTATTCCGTAAAACAGCACGCTCGTGACGGGGTCGTTAAGGACGAGCTTATAGTTTTCGTTGACGGCGATTTCGAAAAGGGAACGGATACTCGACGTACCCGCGTCGCCCTGCACGTTACCGGCGATAAGGAGCTTTTCGACCGAAAGGCTCATAAGAAGTCTTATGAGCTGTTGGTAAAGGACGGTGTCGCCGAATTTATCGAAAGAACGTTTGTAGTCCTGAATGTTAAGGTAGAGTACGTTGCCGGGGTCGTCCCTGTCGGAGTTTATTCCGTCGAAGTACATACCGATAAGCATCTGGTTGGTGGCGCCGTTGTACCACTCGATAAGAATATCGCTGTAACGGATTCTGTCGTTGTGAATATCCTGCGCGCTGGTCTTTATGTACGTCCCTTCCGCGTCGGGTTCGTCGTAATACTTGCCGTCTTTCGGGTTCTTGTACTTGTAAATGAGATTTCCGTCTTCGTCAAGGTACGGATAGGTGTATAAATGCGCCTGAATTTTAAGGCGGAAGTTTCCGCCGTCGAGAGTGGACGGGTCTACCGCGTCGACGTTGAATTCCATCCCCATGTAATATCCCGTGGTGGATACGTCGGCGCTGTCGAGATACTTACGCAAGTTCTCGATACCGCCCGTCACCTGGTCTATAGCCTGGTCTTTGGTGGTGTTATCCTTGTTGAGTTCGTTGGCGGCGTTGTCGTTAATGAAATATTTACCGGCGTCGGCAGGTTCGGAAAGTTCGCAGGCGGTAAGGGCAAGGCAGACGATAAATATCATCGCCAGACAAACAATTATCTTTCCTATCGAACCTCTCAATTTCATATTAACCTCCGCCGCTTTCAAGGGCGCGCTCGCCCTATTTATTTTATTTAGTATATATATTATATACTGCCTGCACGCCCGTGTCAATATCCATTTTTCGCTAAAAAACGGGACTCGTCGGTTTTGCCCGTTCCGACGGGTATAAACGCAGCCTTTTTCGGGCATAAATTTTTACGAAACCGCCGTAAAATAAACTCGGCGACCACGCGAAAAAAGGAGAATTTTGCCATGAAAAAAAGAAACGGAAACTCTTTCATAAACGAAAAAACCGACCCCGACGGAAGCTACACCGGCACGAGAATACCGTCGGGAAAATACGACGAAACGGAAAATTTAACCCCCGTTCAGGACGCCGACGACTTGTAAAAAAACAGCCGAAAATCCATAATTTTCCGACTGTCGCGACTATTCGATTTTTCGTTAAAAACGCCGAGTTTTCACAAGGTTTTTCGGAGAGAAACTTTAATCGTTTTTCTCCGTTTCTTCCGTTATGACTTCGGCGTTATCTTTATTTTCGCTATCTTTAATATCGGTTTGGGATACCGTAACGGCGTGTTTTGCAACTTTCTTACGTCCGTGTACGGCGTAATAAATCCAATAGGAAGCCACTCCGATTATCGGCACGGCGACGATAAAAACGTTCCAGGCTATCATTGCCTTTTTCGGTTCGTTCGACCTGAAAAGCCGAATGAGCGTAAGTATGCACAAAGGGTACTGACAAAGCACTACTATTATCGCTATTAGTATAGGGTCCATATCGTTTACCTCACCGTTTTTTACCCGTATATTATCGCTTGAAATTAACGTTTTGTAAAGTAAAATCTCCGACCGCTCGTTACACGAAATTTCTTTCTCTTCCGACAAGGATATTACGTAGTTACGCCCCGGTCGGACGTCTATCGTTTACGCGGGCGTATTTTATTTGCTATTTATTTAGTTTTATGTTATTATCGTTCGTATGAAAAATCCCATAGTAGACGTCATCGACGCGACTTACAAATACAAAAATCACGACGGAAACGACTCCGAAAACGGCGTTTCCGACCTTACCTTTTCGATTGAAGCGGGG
>DJPE01000079.1:0-7001 GCA_002439705.1 Christensenella sp. UBA6420 | reverse complement strand
CAACGGCAGCGGAAAAAGCACGCTCGCCAAGCTCCTTAACGGCTTTCTTATACCGTCGGAAGGAAAAGTTTTTATCGACGGAAACGACACCGCCGACGAAAAGTTATGCTACGTCATAAGAAGCGACGTGGGAATGGTTTTTCAAAACCCCGACAACCAGACCGTGGCTTCGATAATAGAAGACGACGTTGCGTTCGGACCCGAAAATTTAGGCGTACCCCCCGAAGAAATCCGCCAAAGGGTGGACTGGGCGTTAAAAACGGTCGGCATGTACGAATACAAGGACAGAACCCCGTACAAACTTTCGGGCGGACAGAAACAGCGCGTGGCGATAGCCGCCGTCCTTGCGATGCAACCGAAAATTCTTATTCTCGACGAGTCGACGGCAATGCTCGACCCCGAAGGGCGGAAAGAAGTCCTCGACACGGTAAAATCACTTAACAAAGACAACGGCGTGACGGTAATCTTAATCACGCACTATATGGACGAAGCGTTGGACGCCGACAAAGTGTTCGTTTTAAGCCGCGGCAAGATTATAAAACGCGGCACGCCGAAAGAAGTTTTTTCCGACGCGGAAGCGGTTAAGAAAGCCAAGCTCGAACTTCCCGTAGCCACCGCCGTAAGCGAAGAACTGCGTAAAGCGGGGTTTTGTATAGAACCTGCCCTTACCGACGAAGAATTAGCGGAGAATATATGCAGATTGAAATAAAAGACCTATCCTACGTTTACGGCAAAAAGACCCCTTTCGAAAAAGCCGCCCTTAACGGCATATCTTTAACCGTGTCCGAAGGGGATTCTGTGGGAATAATCGGCTCTACGGGCAGCGGAAAGTCTACCCTTATTCAACACCTTAACGGACTTATAAAACTTCAGAGCGGCTCGCTTAAAGTTTTTGACATAGACCTTTCGGCGAAAAAACCCGATTACAAAACTCTGCGTAAAAAGCTCGGTATGCTCTTTCAGTATCCGGAATATCAACTCTTTGCCGACACGGTGGAAGCCGACGTAAAGTTCGGTCCCGTTAATTTCGGGTTTTCGAAAGAAGAAGCCGATTTAGCGGCGAAAGAAGCGATAGAAATGGTAGGACTCGATTACGAAGAAATTAAAGACAGGTCGCCGCTCGAACTTTCGGGCGGACAGAAAAGAAGAGTCGCGATTGCGGGAATACTCGCCTGTCGACCCGAAATTCTCGTCCTTGACGAACCCACCGCCGGTCTTGACCCGGCGGGCAAAAAGGATATGCTCGACCTTATACGAAGCCTTAAAGGAAGTTTCCTTAAATCGGTAATTACCGTAAGTCACAACATGGACGAAATAGCCGAATACTGCGACAGAGTAATTCTTCTGCACGACGGAATTCTTCTGTCCGACACCACCCCTGAAAAACTCTTCTACGGAGAAGACGTGGAAAGGTACGGACTGAGCCTTCCGCACGTAGTAAAGATAGTCAGACTCTTACGGGAAAAAGGCGTGTGTATACCCGACGTTCTTAACGAAAAAGACTTGGTAAACGAACTCAAACTTTACCTTGAAAGGGGGCGGAAAAATGCGTGACGTAGCTTTCGGTCAATACTATCCGTCGAATTCCGTTCTGCACAAAGCCGACCCGAGAACGAAACTTATCGCGGGTATAGTCTACATAGTAGCCGTGTTTTTATGCGAGTCGTACTGGGCGTACCTTGCATGTTTCCTGTTTTTACTTATTGCGTGTTTGGTATCCAAAGTTCCGATAAAAAGTATCCTTAAATCGATAAAAGCGGTGCTGTTCGTCGTGCTTATAACCGTGATTATAAATATCTTCTGCTACAAGACGGGAACGGTACTCTGGTCGTGGTGGATATTTACCGTAACCGACGGCGGACTTATATTCGCGTCAAAAATGGCGATGCGTCTTATATTCTTAGTCGTATCGACTTCTCTTATTACTTTCACGACTACGCCCGTCACCCTTACCGACGGATTAGAGAGTCTTCTTACCCCCCTTAAATGGATAAAGTTCCCCGTCCACGACGTGGCGATAATAATGAGTATAGCGTTACGCTTTATCCCGTCGTTTACCGAAGAAATCGACAAGATTATGATGGCGCAGAAAGCAAGGGGGGCCTGCTTCGACGACGGCAATATCTTTAAGCGGGCGAAAGCGCTCTTACCCGTCCTTATACCCTTGTTCGTGTCGGCGTTCAGACGGGCGGACGAACTCGCCATGGCTATGGACGCAAGGTGTTACAACGCCACCGACAAAAGAACTAAAATGAAACGCCTTAAATTCGCGTGGAGAGATTTGTTTTTAGCGTTGGCGACGGCAGTATTTTTAGCCTTGATAATTATGCTCAAATGCGGCTTTTTCGGGTTGTTGTGATATGCGGATACTGCTGACTATAGAATATTTCGGAAAAAATTACGCCGGATGGCAACGGCAGAAGAACGCGATAAGCGTCCAGCAGGTGCTGGAAGAAAAACTTTCGCTTGTCTTGCAGTCGCCGATAGTCCTTTCGGCAAGCGGCAGAACCGACAGCGGAGTCCACGCTCTGGGACAAAAAGCCCATTTCGACTACGACGGAAACTTCCCCGTAGGGAAAATAGCTTTCGCCGTGAACACGACTTTACCCGAAGATATAAGGGTTTTGTCGGCAGTTAAAGTCCCCGACGATTTTCACGCGCAATACTCGGCGAAAAGAAAAACTTACGTCTACAAAACGTACGTTTCGAGAACGCTCCACCCGTTAAAAAACTATCATTTCGCAAGAATTCCTTACGATAAAGTCGATTTTGAAAAGATGAAACGGGCGTGTAACGACCTTATAGGCACGCACGATTTTTCCGGGTTTTCTTCCACGGGAAGCGGCATAAAGACCACGGTAAGGACTATTTATTCCGCCACCCTTACAAAAGACGGCGAAGATATAACGCTGGAAATCACCGGAAACGGTTTTCTGTACAACATGGTCAGAATAATCGCGGGGACGCTCGCTTATATCGGAGCGGGGCTTCTTCCGGAAGACTCGGTAAAAATTGTTCTCGACACGAAAAACCGCAAGCTCGCCGGAAAAACTTTTCCGCCGCAGGGGTTGTACCTTAAAGAGGTAGTTTACGAAGACTCTTCCGATATAAAAACGGAAGATAACGGGAGATAAAATTAAGTTTTGTTTAATATTTTTTATATATAATAAAATTTGATTTTGCTTGACAATTCAAACTTAAAAGTCTTATCCTTATCCCCGAACAAGGAAGAGATTTTTCTTAAAAATATACTGAAAAAAAGGAGAGAATTATGCTGAAACAACTTGCAAAAAGCGTCAAAGACTGTAAAAAGCCTACGATATTGACGCTTATTTTCATTGTTGGCGAAGCGATAATAGAGTCCTGTATTCCGTTCTTTACCGCGGAACTTATAAACGTAATCGAAACCGGGAACGCGGAAATTTCGGAGATATTGAAAACGGGGGGAATACTCGTCGCGATGGCGGTAGCGAGTCTTGCCTGCGGCGGTCTTGCCGGGTTTACCTGCGCGAAGGCGTCGTCCGGTTTCGCCCGTAATCTCCGCGGAGATATCTACAACAAAATACAGACCTATTCTTTCGAAAACATAGACAAGTTTTCGTCCGCTTCGCTGGTCACGAGAATGACCACCGACGTAAACAACGTTCAGATGGCGTTTATGATGATTATCCGTATCGCGATAAGGTGTCCGCTGCTTCTCGTGTTTTCCACGGTTATGGCGTTTGTTAAGGGCGGCGACCTTGCCTGGTCGTTCGCAATTATAATCCCCGTGCTTGCGTTCGGGCTTATCTTAATAGGTAAGTTCGCTATGCCGGCGTTCAAGAGAGTGTTCAAAAAGTACGACAAACTTAACGAATCCATCGAAGAAAACATCCGCGGAATGAGAGTGGTAAAGGGTTTTGCGAGAGAAGAATACGAAAAGCAAAAATTCGGAGCTGCTTCCGACAATATCCGAAAGGATTTCGTTAAAGCCGAAAAAATCGTCGCCTGGAACAACCCCCTTATGAACCTTTGCGTTTACGTAAATATGGTCTTTATTCTTTGGGTCGGTGCGAAACTTATCATAAGCAGCAACGGAGTCGACCTTAACGTAGGCGATATGCAAGCCCTGCTTACTTACGGCATGCAGGTGCTTATGGCGCTTCTTATGATGTCGATGGTGTTCGTAATAATTACTATGAGTACCGAATCGGCAAGGCGTATATGCGAAGTTCTTACCGAAGAACCTACTCTCAAAACCCCGGAACACCCCGTAAAAACGGTCGCCGACGGCAGCGTAGAATTCGACGACGTAAGCTTCAAATATTCCGCTTCCGCAAAAAAATACGCTCTTTCCGACATAAACTTAAAAATTTCGTCGGGAATGACTGTCGGTATAATCGGCGGTACGGGTTCGTCCAAGTCCACTCTCGTTCAGCTTATACCGAGACTGTACGACGCTACGGAAGGGACGGTAAAAGTGGGCGGCGTAGACGTAAAAGAATACGACGTGGAAACCTTGCGTAACAGCGTGGCTATGGTTCTGCAAAAGAACCTGCTTTTCTCCGGAACGATTAAAGACAATTTACGCTGGGGCAACGAAGAAGCTACCGACAAAGAGATGATTGAAGCCTGCCGTCTTGCGCAGGCGGACGATTTCGTAAGGTCTTTCCCCGACGGATACGACACCAAGATAGAGCAGGGCGGAACGAACGTTTCCGGCGGACAAAAACAACGTCTTTGCATAGCGAGAGCCTTGCTTAAAAAGCCGAAAATCCTTATTCTCGACGACTCTACGAGCGCGGTGGATACGAAGACCGACGCCCTTATCCGCGCGGGATTTAAGGAATACATCCCGGAAACCACTAAAATAATAATCGCCCAGCGTATAGCTTCGGTTCAGGACGCAGACCTTATACTCGTAATGAACAACGGAAAAATCGACTGCATGGGCACGCACGAAGAGTTGCTTAAATCGAGCGAAATTTACAGAGAAGTATACGAACAACAAACTACGGGGGGTGAAGAAAATGAGTAAAACAGCAAAGAATCCCGCCCGTAATATGCCGTCTGCCCGCGGTTCGGGCAAAAATCTCGGCAGGGTAATTAAATTACTGTTCCACTACTACCCCGTAATGTTCCCCGTGACGTTACTGTGTATGCTGTTCTGTTCGGTAACGGCAGCCGTACCGTCTTTCTTTACCAACAACGTCATTCAGATTATCGAAAGGGCGACTCTCGAAGGAATGTCGTGGGCGGACGCGTCGAAAGAGATGCTTCCCCTTATGCTTTTCCTTATCGGAATGTACGCTTTGTCGCTTATAGCCTGCGCCGTTTACACGCAGCTTATGGCGGTAATCACGCAAGGATTTCTTCACAAATTCCGTCGCGCGATGTTCGATAAGATGCAGAATCTGCCCATAAAGTATTTCGACACGCACAAACACGGCGACATAATGAGCCATTACACCAACGATATCGACACTTTAAGGGAACTGGTCTCCAACGCTTTCCCGTCGCTCGTCCGTTCGGTCACCATTATCCTTGCCGTATTCTTTATGATGGTATATTTCAGTCTTTGGCTCGCCCTTATTATTCTCGCGGGCGTAATCCTTATGCTCGTCGTCGCGAAGATTATCGGCGGCGGCAGCGCGAAATTCTTTATACGTCAGCAGAAGAGCGTGGGTAAGACCGAAGGATACATTCAGGAAATGATGAACGGGCAGAAAGTAATAAAGGTATTCTGCCACGAAGAAAGGGGCATCGAAGACTTCGACAAGATAAACGACGAACTCTATAACGACAGCTACCGCGCGCACGCTTACGCCAACACGTTAGGTCCGATTATCATGAATATCGGCAATATTCTGTACGTTCTTGCGGCGATTGTCGGCGGACTGTTCATCGCGGCGAAAGTCAAAAACGTGAGTATCTCCGGTCAGTCTTTCACAAACATCACCGAAGGAATAGCGATAGTGGTATCCTTCCTCGGTATGACCAAACAGTTCACGGGCAACGTAAACCAGGCGTCGCAACAAATAAATACCGTAGTCATGGCGATGGCGGGCGCGGACAGAATATTCTCTCTTATGGACGAAAAGCCCGAAGAAGACAACGGTTACGTCACGCTCGTAAACGCCGAAATAAGCGAAGACGGAACGATCACGGAAACCGAAAAACACACGGGAAAATGGGCGTGGAAACACCCCCACGGCGACGGAACTCTTACCTACACCCCCTTAGCCGGTGACGTAAGACTATATGACGTGGACTTCGAGTACGAAAAAGGTAAACCCGTCCTGCACGACGTGACGGTCTACGCTGAACCCGGACAGAAAGTCGCTTTCGTAGGGGCTACCGGCGCGGGAAAAACCACAATAACCAACCTTATTAACCGTTTCTACGACATAGCCGACGGCAAAATCCGTTACGACGGAATAAACATCAACAAGATTAAAAAAGCCGATTTACGCCGTTCTCTCGGGATAGTTTTGCAGGACACCAACCTGTTTACCGGTTCGGTAATGGACAATATCCGCTACGGGAATCTCGACGCAACCGACGAAGAGTGCAAAAAAGCGGCGGTCCTTGCGGGTGCGGACGACTTTATCAGCCGTCTTCCCGACGGATATAATACGGAACTAACGAACAACGGCGCAAACCTGTCGCAAGGTCAGCGTCAGCTAATAGCTATAGCGAGAGCCGCCGTCGCAGACCCGCCCGTAATGATACTCGACGAAGCGACCAGCTCCATAGACACCCGTACCGAAGCCATCGTTCAGAAAGGTATGGACAAACTTATGGAAGGCAGAACGGTATTCGTAATCGCCCACAGACTGTCCACCGTTAAGAATTCCGACGTAATAATGGTCCTTGACCACGGAAGAATAATAGAACGCGGCAGCCACGAAAAACTTATAAAGGAACGCGGAGTGTACTATCAGCTGTATACGGGGGCGTTTGAATTGGAGTAAACACCGACCAATCGTTATGCGGGATTTTTCCGCAGTCACGATGTTTTG
>DJPE01000050.1:35750-45225 GCA_002439705.1 Christensenella sp. UBA6420 | reverse complement strand
GCATGCACAAATGCAGATAATTTTTCCGCTCTAAACGACCTAAGTGAGACACTTAGATGTAAATCATCGGAATAAACAACTCTTTTATTATCTTTTAATAATTCGTTAACTCTGCCCTCGGCATACTCCGCTTCTGTCAACTTCGGCGAAATATATACGTCCCAATTTGTAAATTGCTCATTAAGCGCCTTTATCCATTCGGTAATTCCAGCTTCTCCCGTATTGATTTCTTGTCCACCGCCAACAAGACAAACAATCGTAGCCCAATCTTCTCTTTGATCTAATGACCAGATTAAAAACGCAGCTTCAGACATAGGAAAGTTAGGCACTTTTAGCTTATTACCATAAGTTCCTCCTCGTTTCAAGTATTCAGCAAGTCTCTTATGCGTCCAGGCACGTTGCGCCTCGTCAAATATTGCGACATGTTCAACTTCGCCAAACCCAGATTCTTTCATTTTAACGGCTTTATCCGGATCAATTTCAAGAATTCCATTTTCAACAGGATTCTTGATTTTTGCCAGCATATTATCGCGATATCGATGAATCATCTGTATAGATTTACTGACTTCACGACGAGAATCCGTTAATTTTTTCTTTTCTCCTCTGTTACTGCACTTTTTATAATTATCCTGCGCAAGAGCTTCATTTAATACCGCGACCAAAGGTCCATTCCCTGATAAATATACTGCACCTTCATCTTCTACAGGTGTATCACCACCTTGATAGGTTTGCTTTATTGCAACATCCAAACCAACCAATGTTTTGCCCGCCCCGGGAACTCCGGTTACAAAACATATACTTTTTCTCCCATTCAACTTGCTATTTTTTATTACCTGCAATATGTAAGAAATTGTTTTATCTGTAGAAACCTTGTCCGCTTCATGGCGAGTGATACTTTCAACCGAGTGATTCTCATATAAAGATTTTGCTGCTTCGATAATCGTTGGCGTAGGCGCATACGGACTAATTATCCAATTTGGGTTTACAGGAGTCTCAAACGGAAACTTATTTAATACTTTTTGTATCAGCGTCCCTATGCAAAAAGAACCAGACACCAGCGGATTTACAACCCTGTCGTCATAAACCGACATTTGAATGTTTGTAGAACAATTTTTATAGTTAGTTGCAATTAAAATCGGAACAATAACTCTATCTTGACTATATAAATGAAAATTTTTCAAATCAAGGGCGTAATCCAAAACCTGATCGATATCGGCCTCTAAAATATTTGATTGATTTACCTTAAATTCAAGGCAAAATATAATACCTTTATATAATAAAACTATATCTATCCTCTTCCCCAAGCGAGGAATATCATATTCAAATATAATATCGCCATTTTTATCAGACAAACCCGATAAAACTTTCTTCATAACGGCAATTTCAGCTTTCCACGCCTCTCTTGTCGTTGTAAGTGCTTCACCATGATAATTATCACATAATTGTCCGAATACAAAATTATCTTCCGTATTCAAAAATTTTTCGAATTTGTTATTATATAAACAACGATTCATTTTATCCCCTTGTTAATTTCGATTATAACATAAATAAAAATGCTTGCCGGCAAGGGCATTTTTATGATTGCTTTCAATCTCACAGCCGAGCCGAAGACACTGGATAAAGCGAAAGCTTTCGTCTTACAGAATGCAAAGCTTAGTATTCATTATGCCACTTTCCGGTATGTTTTGCAATAGAGATTTGAAATAAATTCAAAGAAGTTTTAATTTCTTTTATTTTTCCATATCGTTTATGATTTTATTTTCGTCCAGCCAAGCGATTTCAGTCACATTCCCTTTTCCGTTTTAATTATGAAAAAATGTTTAGTTATGGAACCCCCTTTAATTTCAGCATATTTTCCGATTTTTGGTTGTCTTCAAAAGAGTAAAAAACAGCCAGATTCTTTCGAGTATGGCTGTTTTTGTTATTTTTTATTATGCGTTTGTCGGGATACAATCTCCCTCTAATAACTTACGCTCTCGGGTTCTTGATGGCTGCCTGAGCCGCTGCAAGACGAGCGATAGGCACTCTGAACGGCGAGCAGGAAACGTAAGTGAGTCCGATGTTGTGGCAGAACTCGATAGTGGACGGGTCGCCGCCGTGTTCGCCGCAAATTCCGAGATGCATGGTAGGACGAACCTTTCTTCCCATTTCGGCGGACATCTTCATGAGTTTGCCTACGCCTACCTGGTCGAGTTTTGCAAACGGATCGTTTTCGTAAATTTTAGCGTCGTAGTAAGCGTTAAGGAACTTACCTGCGTCGTCACGGCTGAAACCGAAGGTCATCTGGGTAAGATCGTTGGTTCCGTAGCAGAAGAATTCTGCTTCCTTAGCTATTTCGTCTGCGGTAAGAGCAGCTCTCGGGATTTCTATCATAGTACCTACTTCGTACTTGATTTCTACTCCCGCCTTAGCGATTTCTTCGTCGGCTACAGCTACTACGATGTTCTTAACGAACTTCAATTCTTTTGCGTCGCCTACGAGCGGTATCATTATTTCGGGAAGAACTTTCCAATCGGGATGTTTCTTCTGAACGTTTATTGCAGCCTTTATTACGGCTCTAGTCTGCATCTTAGCGATTTCCGGGAAGGTTACGGCAAGACGGCATCCGCGGTGTCCCATCATCGGATTGAATTCATGCAAGGACGCGATTATCGCTTTGATTTGTTCTACGGTTTTGCCCTGGGTCTTAGCAAGTTCTTCAATGTCGGCTTCTTCGGTCGGTACGAATTCGTGAAGCGGCGGGTCAAGGAAACGGATAGTAACGGGATTTCCTTCGAGAGCTTCGTAAAGTTCTTCAAAGTCGCCCTGTTGCATGGGTTCGAGTTTAGCCAAAGCGGCTTCTCTTTCTTCTACGGTATCCGAGCAAATCATTTCGCGGATAGCTTTAATTCTGTCGCCTTCGAAGAACATATGTTCGGTACGGCAAAGACCGATACCTTCGGCTCCGAGTTCGCGAGCTTTCTTCGCGTCGCGGGGAGTGTCGGCGTTGGTTCTTACCTGTAATACGCGGTACTTGTCTGCCCAAGCCATAATTCTTCCGAATTCTCCGCCGATAACTGCGTCAACGGTAGGAATGAGTCCTTCGTAAATCTTACCGGTAGAACCGTCGATGGAGATGCAATCCCCTTCGTGGAACACCTTACCCGCAAGAGTAAATCTCTTGTTTTCTTCGTCCATATTGATCGCAGAGCAACCGGATACGCAGCAGGTACCCATACCGCGGGCAACGACGGCTGCGTGAGAAGTCATACCGCCGCGAACGGTAAGTATGCCCTGAGAAGCCTTCATACCTTCGATATCTTCGGGCGAAGTTTCGAGTCTGACCAATACGACTTTTTTACCCTGTTTGTGCCATTCCTTAGCGTCTTCCGCGGTGAATACGATTTGACCGCAAGCTGCGCCGGGAGAAGCAGCCAAAGCTTGTGCGAGCGGTGTAGCCGCTTTAAGAGCCTTAGCGTCGAACTGCGGGTGCAAAAGGGTGTCAAGGTTACGCGGGTCGATCATAGCGACAGCCTGTTTTTCGGTAATCATACCTTCGTCGACAAGGTCGCAAGCTATTTTCAAAGCCGCCTTAGCGGTACGCTTTCCGTTACGGGTCTGCAACATATAAAGTTTGCCGTGTTCTACGGTAAATTCCATATCCTGCATGTCGTGATAGTGGTTTTCGAGTTTCTTGCAAACGTCCTTGAACTGTTTGAACGCTTCGGGGAACTTATATTCCATTTCGGAGATGTGCATAGGAGTACGAACGCCCGCAACGACGTCTTCGCCCTGAGCGTTGGTTAAGAATTCGCCGAAAAGTCCGTTCTCTCCGGTAGCAGGGTCACGGGTAAACGCAACGCCGGTACCGCAATCGTCGCCCATATTACCGAACGCCATCATCTGAACGTTAACCGCGGTACCCCAGCTGTACGGGATATCGTTGTCACGACGATAAACGTTGGCTCTCGGGTTATCCCAAGAACGGAAAACTGCCTTTATCGCTTCGAAGAGCTGAACCTTCGGGTCTGCGGGGAAGTCGCTGCCGATTTTAGCCTTGTATTCGGCCTTGAACTGGTTAGCCAATTCTTTAAGGTCGTCGGCGTCGAGTTCTATATCCTGAGTTACGCCCTTAGCTTCTTTCATTTTGTCGATAAGCTGCTCAAAATACTTCTTACCTACTTCCATAACGACGTCGGAGAACATCTGAATGAATCTTCTGTAGCAGTCCCACGCCCATCTGGGGTTGTTGGATTTCTTAGCGATTACTTCAACGACTTCTTCGTTAAGTCCAAGGTTAAGAATGGTATCCATCATACCGGGCATGGAAGCTCTCGCGCCGGAACGTACGGAAACCAATAAGGGGTTTTCCTTGTCTCCGAACTTCTTACCGGTGATTTCTTCCATCTTTTCGATGTATTCCATAATCTGAGCCTGAATTTCGGGGTTGATTTGTCTGCCGTCTTCATAGTACTGCGTGCAGGCTTCGGTGCTGATGGTAAATCCTTGCGGAACGGGAAGACCGAGATTGGTCATTTCGGCAAGGTTTGCGCCTTTTCCACCCAGAATTTCACGCATATTAGCGTTACCTTCTGTGAAAAGATAAACATACTTTTTCATCCTAAATCCTCCTAAAATGGTTTAATTGAATATTGATAATGTTTCTATAATAATTAACTTAGTTTAGTATAATATAAAATTGCTCCGTTTTCAAGTATTTTAATCAACTTGCTACGGAGCAACTTTCATTTTTAATTTCATAATAAAATTTACAGCTGCGAAGCGACGGTTATTTTTACGCCGAGTTCGGAATAAAAGCCGCGATAAAGGTGTTTTAACATCAGTTTTACGTCTTCGCGGGTGTACTCGGTAAGGACTTCGTCTGCGCTTTCGCATTTAAGGAGAGAAGAAAAAACGCCGCAGATTTTATCGGGGAAAACCTTTTCGGTGACGTCTACGCCCGTTTCCGCGGCGGTGACTACGCCGTATCTTAACGCTTCGGCAAGGGGATAAAATTCGCCGTAATTTATGTTTTTTAACGCTTTAAGAAGTTTGATAAGGTCGCCGGGTTCTCCCTGACGGGAGCATTTTTCGTAAATTTCAAGGCAAATCATCGCCGCCGCGTACTTGTCTGCGTCCGTCCAGCAGGTATAAAAACTTTCGGTGACGTTAGCCCCCGAAAGAGTGTACCCCCCCTTGCCTTCCGCAAGCGAAAATTCGCCGAAATTAAGTACCCCTACGTACCCTTTAAGTTTCGACTTCGCCGTGCGAACCCCTTTCGCCTTCGCGGTGTAAATTCCGTCGGGGGCGGCTATCGTCACGATTTTGTCCTTGTCGCCGTAATCGACGCTCCTTATTATAAGTCCGTTTATATCCACTTTTTATTTCTCTTCGTCGGTTTCGTCCTCTGCTGGAAGTTCCTTTTCGGGTTCTTCCGCCGTTTTTTCCGTCGTAACCGTTTCGTTCGGTTCGGTTTTTTCGTTTTCTTTATCGGTAGCCGCTTCGCTTATTTCTGTTTTTTCGCTTTTCCGTTTCGGAGCGGTTTTCTTATCTTTCTTTTGCGGGAAAAACTTACCCGTTTTCTTAATGTTTTTAACCCCGAAAACTATGAACAATGCAAGCCCGACAACGCATGCTATTATTATAAGGTAAGGAAGAGCCGCGGTAAGACCTATTACTATCCCATTGAACACCGTGGCGATACTCTTGAACGACGCCACGAACAGGTCGCCGAGTTTCTTTCCGAAAGTTCTCGTATCGGGCGTTTCCGTATAGTTTTTATTGACGTATATCGTGACGGTGGAATAGTCCAGAAGGTTGTCGAATTCGTTAAGCTGTCTTTGAGCGGCGTTTATTTCCGCGTCGATTTGCGCTAATCTGTCCGAAATGGCGATTATATCGGATATTTCGGTAGCTTCGCTCATACGGGCGGTCAAGGCGTCTTTTTCGGCGAGAAGAGATTTACGCTGCTCGTCTACGGTAACGTATTTTACGGTAATATCCTCCGTCGTCACTTCCTTATTCTTTACCGTACCCGCTACGGAAATATCGTTCACGAAGTCGTCGAGTTTCGCCGTAGGTATGCGGGCTACGAAGTAGTAGCTTTCTCCGTACTCCGATTTCGATTCTCTCGAATTTTCGACGTACCCGTCGCAAGCGGTCGTGGCTTCGGCTATATCGGAACAAACTTCTTCGGGGGTATCGGAATAAATCGTAAGTTCTACTCTGTAAACTATTTTTCGGTCGGTAGAACCGATTACTATGGAAGAATCGGTCTTTTCGCCGTCGTCGTTATCGGACGGTCCGCCGTAATCGTAGTCCTTATCCGCAGAGCCGGCGGAACACGCCGTAAGGAGCGTAACGGCGATTAAAACCACCGCTATAAACAGCGCGGCTAACTTTACTTTCGATAAATTCCTTTTCATCTTAATCTCCTGTTTTTCCGTAATATGCAAACAGACCGCTTAATTGCGGTCTGTTCTTTTAGTCGAAATAAGTTGGCTAAAACGAATTATTCGTCCTTGTCTTCAATAAGAGCGCGGTATAACATATAGTATCCCGCGTCACCGCTCTTAACAAAAGTCTTCCATAATAATTCGTCGATATTCTTCGCCATCTTTATCTCCCCGAAAGTTTCCTTTCGATTATAGAATGTCCGCAAAATATCTTTTTATACCTGCCCGACGAATTTAATCGGGAAATTTTTACCTATCCGTACTTTTTCACCCGAATACGGGAACGTTTTTATGGAATCAGTCGGGATTTTTCGTGTCGTACCCCAACTCTTTCATGATGAAGTCGCTTCCGCGCCAATCGTCCTTTACTCTCACGAAAAGGGTAAGGAAAATCTTGCTGCCCGTCATTTCTTCAAGATCTTGTCTTGCGTAGGTTGCGATTTTCTTTATCATCGAACCGCCTTTGCCTAAAATGATAGGTTTGTGAGCGGCTTTTTCGCAGATAATATCGGCGTTTATGTCGATAATTCCGCTGTCGCGCATTTTGTATTCCCTTATATCCACGCCTATGCCGTAAGGAACTTCCTTATCGAGAAGTCTCAACGCCTTTTCGCGGATTATTTCCGCCGCCATAAACCGCATGTTCCTGTCGGTGTACTGCTCGTCGGGATAATACTTAATAGTGTCGGTAAGAAGTTTTTTTATCTCGTCTTTAAGGGGTTCTATATTCCTACCCCTTAACGCAGAAACGGGAACTACCGCCGTCAACTTATCAAGCTTGTTGAGTTCGGTAAGAATTTCAAACACTTTCTCTCTCGTAACGTGGTCGACTTTGTTTACGGCGACGATTACTTTAAGCCCCGAATTGACGTAGCTTACTATATTGAACTTATCCTTTTCGTCGTAACCTTTTTCGCAGTCAACGACGTAAACCACGCAGTCCACTCCGTCGAGAGCGGTGGAAGCGGTCTTCATCATATATTCGCCGAGATGATTTTTCGGTTTGTGAAGTCCGGGTGTGTCGATAAAGATTATCTGATAGTTCTTTTCGTTGTATATTCCGAGAATTTTATTTCTCGTGGTTTGCGGTTTCCAGCTTACGATAGCCACTTTTTCGCCGACGATAGTGTTAATGAGCGTGCTTTTACCGGCGTTAGGTTTGCCCATTACCGCGACGAAACCCGAACGAAATTCTCTCACCGCTTCTTCCGGCTTTTCTTCTCTTTCTTCGGAAACGTAATCTCTCGTGTATCCCGCGTCGGAGAGTATCTCTTCGCAGAGAGTATTCATTTCTTTCTCCCCCGCTTCGTCCATGTGGTCGAACCCTAAAAGGTGCAGCATGCCGTGGCAGGTAAGAAAACCTATTTCCCTTTCGACGGAATGTCCGTATTCTTCCGCCTGGCGTTTAGCCTGTTCTTCGCAGATAAGGATTTCGCCGAGCATAACGGAATCGTCTTCGCCGTTTATATCGTCGGGATAATCTTCCTTTACCAAAGGCAAGGTTACGTCTTCTATGTTCTGAAAACTAAGCACGTCGGTAACTTTGTCGATGTTTCTCGTTTCTCTGTTAAGCGTTCTTATTTCTTCTTCGTCGGTGATACTGACTTCGACGTCAATATCTTCCGCGTCGAAATCGAGTCTTTTTGCCGTCGATTTAATTACTTTTTCTATTACGTCTTCGTAATCTCCGTATATTCTTATCATTTTTTATCCTTTACGTATTTAATTCTTTGGTGGTACAAACTCGGTAAAGTGGCTACGAGCGTGTCTTCTATATCCTGCAAATCCTTAAAGGTAAGCGGACATTCGGTAAACTGCCCCGTAGAAGCCTTGCTGTCGATAAGTTTGTGAATAAACTCTCTCAATTTTTCCGAATCGGCGTCCGCGCCCATCGCTCTCGTAGCGGCTTCCACCGTGTCGACTATCATAATGAGTCCAGAAATTTTGGTTTGCGGTTTCGGTCCGTGATAACAGAACTGTTCTTTCGCAAGCTGTTCGTCGGTTATGCTTTTTGCTTTGTTAAGAAAATACTGCACGGGGGTCGTGCCGTGATGCTCTCTCGCTATATCGGCAAGCACCGTGGGCAATTTGTATTTTTTTATGAGTTCCGCGCCGTAAGAAACGTGGTCGGTAATCATATACACGCTGACTTCTGGTATAAAGTCGTCGTGCGGGTTGTAACCGTTCTGGTTCTCGGTAAAGCAAAGGGGATTTTTTAATTTACCCACGTCGTGGTAATACGCTCCCGCTTTGGCTAAGGCGGGGTCCTCCCCTATCTTCATAGCGCAAATTTCGGCAAGGTTGCCGACGGCGAGCGAGTGATTATATGTCCCCGGAGCTTCCTTAGCGAGCCTTTTCATAAGTTTCGCGTCGGGAGAACATATTTCTTCAAGCTTGAAGTCGCTGTACATTCCGAATGCGTCTTCGATGACGGGCAGGACTATCATAAAAAGCGCGACTCCCAAAAGGACTGAAATAAACGACCACACGCCGCCCATAAGAATATCCATCCACTCGTAGCCTTTCTGCAAAAGTCCCGTAAGTATCGCCACGGGAGCCGCCATAAACACGCCTACCAAAAGGGCGTTTCTTATAAAAGTCATTCTCGTATACGACTTGCTCATGATGCTAATCATAAGCGAAGAAGTAACCGCTTGCGTAAGTATTGCGGAAATACATTGCAGAACGGGAATTGCGGGTTCTACCGTAATGTAGCAAAGGAAAAACGCAATGCTGAACATAATGTTCGAGAAAAGCGCAAGTCTTTTATCCACGAGCAACGCAATAATAAGTCCCGACAAAAGGAGCGGCATCGAGAAAAGCGAAATGAAATTACCGAAAATAATCGCAAACAGATAACACAGCGTAAGAGATATAAGTATTACGCCGAGCTGTTTGCCGTCGCCCGCCAGATCCTTTCTGCGGAAAAGTATATAAGACTCAACGATAAACAGTATCGCGAACATCACTCCCGCAAGAACGAAATAACGATAAACGTCGCTGAAAGTCTTACTGAACGAAACGCCGTTTATTCCTGCGTG
>DJPE01000050.1:26678-35669 GCA_002439705.1 Christensenella sp. UBA6420 | reverse complement strand
TTATTCCCGCCGTAAACTTGCCTATCGGCTTGCCGCTTATGCTTTTGTCTTTCATAATACCTCGAAAGTTTAATTTATTTTTAATTCTATTTCATAGTATATAACTAAATTAACGTTTTTGTCTACTCTTTTTATTTCATACCACGTCCTTATAAGCTCTCCTTCCTGCGGCAAATCGCTTTCTCCCGCGACCGTTTCTTCCTTGACGATGTTCTCTTCGTCGGCGTAAAAATCGAATTCCTTTTCGATTTCTTCCGTTTCGTAGTATTCGGTAACGTAATATTTTACGGGGAAAACGCTCGGCAGATACTTTTCGGTAATCACGGTTTCGTAAGACGAAAACTTACCTTTATATTCCTTCGGCGGAGCGAAAAAAGTAACCTTCTTTTCACACTTTCCCGTGCGACGAGTTGTAATAATCGTAGGATAAAAAAGTTTTTCTTTGGTTACCCAAACTCTTGCATAAATATCCCCTAACGCATTTTCTTTATATTCTATTCCGTCGGGCGAAACCTTGTCGCAGGATATGAGAGTCTGCCCCTTTTTCACAGTGTCGCCGTGCTTAACCGCCGCATTCCCCGAATAGACGTTTATTCTCGTAATCACCCCGTCGAAGTCGCTCTTTATATCGGTGAAATCGGTCTTGTCGACTATATCGGGTCTCTCGGGTTCTTCGTAAATTTTAACTATAAGAGTATTGCCTTTTACTTCGGCGGAAGCCGAAAATACCCCGTCCATCGCTATTACGCTTTTTTCTATTTTCTTTACGTCGACCGAACTTTTATCGGTCGGAAAAGATAACCCTTCGGTAATTACCGACATAATCTCTTCTTTTTCGATAAGTTTGTTTCCGCTTATATCCACTCTCGTCACGCTGCGGGAATAGAATACGGCGGCGATTATTCCGAAAATCAAACCGAAGTACACGCCGAAACGAACGGCGTTTTTTAATAAATAAGTCTTTAACCGCCCGTCTTTCAACAGCGTAAAATCTTTGCCGCTCTTTTTAAGTTCTTCCAACGCAAGATATGTATCTTTCCCCGCCGTGGAAAAATCTACGTAACCGTCGCCTACCCGTATCTCCCGCAAGGATATTCCCTTATCCGATAAAAGCCGGGAAATCGGGCGCAATCTTCCCTTTACTCTTATTCTACTTTTCACAAACTTCTTCCCCTACCGAAAAAATTTTGCCTTTAACATAAATTTCGTCCTTGTTAATTACGCAAACGACCATATTTTTTCCCTTGATAAATACTGTTTTTCGCTTTATCCCGACTTTAATCAGCTCTTCGGAATACTCCTTTATTCCGCTATGCCCTTCGATAAACACGCCGCAAAAACCTATAACGGTAACCTTGCTCCCGACGCTCTCTTCGGGAGATAAACCGAGCTTTAACAATACATCGTTATAAAAACCACTCATAACTATATTTTATGAGCGAAATCTTTTTATAATACCCTATATTTCCGACTGATAGCTGGAGTTAATTGCCAAGCCGTCGGCTCGGCGTGAATTGCCACTGCGTGGCGTTAATTTCCACTCCTATCGGAGCGGAGTTAATTGCCAAAATCAGAGATTTCGGCAATTAAGGATATAAAGTATATGACAGAATAGGCGTGCGTTCTATTCCGTTTATATATAGGTTTTTGTATATCCCACCCACCCACCCTGATGGGTATTTTTATCCTTATGTCAATAAAATTCAAAGTTCGTTCAAGTAATATGTTTGATGAGAAAAACCGACTTTGTTAAAGCTTGGATAAGGGGGAACATTATGAGGAAAGGGGTTTATTAAGGGGGCTTGGAGGATGCCCCCTTAATTATAAATCATTTTATCCTTGTGAAAAAGAAAGCGTGTTAGGTCAAGCCGAATAAAAAGGATAGAACAATAAATCATACTACCCTTTTCAAATAACTTATCCTTAACTTCGAGTTTTACTCGAAACTTCACTGCCGTTAGTCTTCTTCACTATCGCTATGGCGATAACTTCACTCTGCCCACGGCGGAACTTCACTTTATTCCCTTATGAATTCTTTTTGCGTAATTTTTTAAGAACTTTCTCGAAATATTCGGGTAGCGGAGCGTAAAAAGTCATTCTTTCTCCCGTACTCGGATGAGTCAGTTCCAACTTGAAAGCGTGGAGTAATTGTCCGTTCAGTCCGAAATCGTCTTTTTTTCCGTATGTAACGTCGCCTACGACGGGGTGATTTATGTACTTTGCGTGCACTCTTATCTGATGAGTTCTGCCGGTGCCTAATTTGAATTCCACGAGCGTGTAATCGCCGAACCGTTCTCTTACGTAATAATGCGTAACGGCTCTTCTGCCGTTGTCGTCGACAGCCATTTTTTTGCGGTCTTTTTTGCTCCTTGCGATAGCCTTGTCGATTACCCCTTCGTCTTCCTTTATATTGCCGACTACGAGTGCTAAATAATGTCTTCCCGCGCTCTTTTCTTCTATCTGTTTTGCAAGAGAATTGTGAGCGGAGTCGTTTTTCGCAATTACGATTAGCCCCGAAGTGTCCTTATCTAATCTGTGAACTATCCCCGGGCGCAAAACGCCGTTTATTCCGCTTAAATCTTTAATTTTGTACACGACGGCGTTTACTAACGTGCCGTTGGGCGTACCCGCGCACGGGTGCGTGACCATTCCTTGCGGTTTGTTTATTACCGCTATATCCTTGTCCTGATAAACTATATCTATGGGGATATCTTCCCCTTCCGCGCTTATGGGGACGTCTTCTTCTATTTCTAACACGACTTCGCCTTTGACCTTTTCGCCCGCCTTCTTAACAGGTTCCCCGTTGCAAAAAACTTTGCCCGAGTCTATAAGCTTAGCTATTCTCGACCTTGTCCACCGAGTCTTTTCGGCTAAAAAAACGTCCGCCCTTTCGGTTCCGTCCGCAAAAAATACGTAATCGTCCATTATTTACCCGCGTCTTCGTCTTTATCGTTTTTTTCGCCGTCTTTACAGTCGTTTCCGACGGTTTCTGCCTTTTCTTTCGCCGTGTTTTCAGGTTTATTTGCGACGTTTTCAGCATTATTCTCCGTTTTTTTAACAGTTTCCGTAGTTGCAGAATCTGCGTTTTCTTCGTCGGGTTCGGCAAGCAGAGCTTCGACGGTCTTTGCGTATTTCGCTTCTTCTTTTTGTTTGCGGATACTCTCTTCTTCTTTCGTGTAGAAGAAAATTATGTAGATAATGAGTACGACGGTACCGACGGTAAGACAGCTGTCGGCGAAGTTGAATACGGCGAAGTCTATAAGTTCGAAATACACCATATCTCTGACGTAGCCGAAATGAAGTCTGTCGATAACGTTGCCTAACGCGCCTGCGGTAATCATAACGAGAGCGGAACGAAGCCACTTATTTTTTCTCGGATAGGAATAGAAAATAAATAAAATAAGGATTATCGAACATATAAGCGACACCACGGTAAGAGCTGTCGTTGCGTTCTTGAAAATGCCGAAGCTCGCCCCCGTGTTCCTGACCGCCGTAAAGCGTATCACGCCGTTTATTATTACTATATCCCCTTGCGTTTCGCAATACCCGTAAATAAAATGTTTGGTAAGTAAATCGACGGCTAACAAAAGGCACATAATTCCTATTTCTATAAGGCAGGAAATCCAACGCTTTTTGTCCTTAACCGCCGCTAAAAAGTCTTTTTTGTAAGAATCGAAATCTTTTCTTAACGTATCCTTGTCGGGTTTAACGATTTTTCCCATAGTTTTTTCTCCGTTTTTTCATCCGTTTTTCACGCGGTTTATTCTTACGCCGTGTGGTATGAGTATGTACTTTTTATATTTAAGGCGGTTGACTTCGCCGCTCAACGCGAACGTAGCTCCGCACAAAAAGTCCAACATTCTTCTCGCCGCTACCGACGGCACCCCGTCGAAATCGACGATTACGCTTTCGCGATTTTTCAGCCCGTCGATAAGTTTTTCCACGTCGTCGAAGCAGACAGGCTTAATTACCTTCGCTTCCTTCAGTTTTGCCATAGACTCGTTCTCCGAAAATTATTCTGCCGGGTCTTATAAGGTTCGAGCCGCAATCGAGAGCTATCTTATAGTCTTCGCTCATCCCCATCGACAGATACCTGAATACGTCGTTTCTTAACCTGTCGAAAACTCCGTAAACTTCGTCGAAAACGTGCCTTAAATATTTCGTATCGTCGGTTTTTTCCGCTACCGCCATCAGTCCGCAGACTTCTATATGCGGGAATGCGGTAAGTCCGGACAGGAATTTTTCGGTATCTTCCAAAAATATTCCGCCCTTACTCTCTTCCTTACCCGTGTTTATTTCGATAAGAACGCGGCTTTTTACCCCTTTCTTCACACATTCCTTTTCGATTTGCTCGGCTAAGGATATTCTGTCCACGCCGTGAATGAGTCTAACTTTGTCCACGACGTATTTTACTTTATTAGTCTGCAACCTGCCGATTAAATCCCACTTAAATTCGGGAGTAAACTTTTCGGTCAGTTCCTGCACCCTGTTTTCTCCCGCGGCGGAAATAAGTCCCGTAGCCATGGCTTCCTTTATTTCGTCAAGAGTTCTCGTCTTAGTCGTCGCGACTATTTCGCAACCGGGGTTACGCCTGTCTATTTCAGCTTTTATTTTGTAGATGTTATCGGCAATTTCGCTCATTTTTTCTTCGGTACGGAATTTTTATTCCAACTCTATTCTGTTGACGCTTACTTCGTACGCCACTCTCGTTTCTTGTACGCCGTTTTCGAGAGTCTTTTGGTAGTTCCTCGACTGAATTCTGCCGTTTATAGCCACTTTCGAGCCTACGGGAACGTCTTTTATAAACCTTGCGTTTCTGCCCCACGCTATGCACGGAAGATAGTCCGACTTATTGTAAGCTCTGTTTACCGCGAGCAAAACGTCGCATATTTCGCGCTTAAAAGGAGTGGTTCTGTATATAGGTTGTTTGCAAATATACCCCACTATGTCGATGGAATTCGGATTCCGTTCGGGGTCGTTTTCGAGTACGTCGCGGACGAACAGCGTAAGAAGGAGTTTACTCTTTCCGTCGCAGATTTTGTTGTAACTTCTCAATTGTCCGCTCAAAGTCACCGTCTGCCCCACTTCTATCATACCGTCGCCCAAAAGTCTTTCCGACACGGTAAACGGTATTATATCCACCTGATCCGACAATCTCGGGACTTTAATTGCCGATTCGTAAAACCCTTCGCCAAACATCTGATGAGAATACTTAGGTTCTTTAACGACTTCGCCGCAAAGCGTCGTAGTGTTGTTGAACATCTGCTCGTAATTCATAATACGTACTCCTTAAACAGCGGAATGCTGAATTCCGTTGTTATCTAAATAATAATCGTCGTTAATTACCAGTTCATCCATTCTTACAAAACTAAGTCCTTTGTTCTGTAAGCCGAGTAAAATAACAGGTAAAGCGTCGAGTATGTGGTCGCTGTTGTTGTGACAGAGAATTATGGAACCGCTTTTCGCTTGGTTCAACACTCTGTCGGCTATTTCTTTGCCCGAAATACCTTTCCAGTCCAACGTGTCCACCGTCCACTGAATACATTTTACGCCGCTTTCGTTGAGATAAGTAAGGAGCGTATCGTTATATTCGCCGAACGGCGCGCGGAAGAACTTGACTTCTTCTCCGGTCAAAGCCGTTATTTTTTCAGCCGTCGTTTCCGTTTCCATACGCATTTCGTCAAGACTTAACTTATTAAAATGCGGATGATTGGTGCTGTGATTACCGATAAGGTGTCCGCGGGAAGCTATCTCTTTGACTAAATCGGGATTTTTGTCCACCCAGAACCCTACGAGAAAGAACGTCGCCTTAACTCCGTATTTGTCCAGGATATCGAGTATCGCTTCCGTTTTGTCGCTGCCCCACGCCGCGTCGAAACTTATCGCGACTTTATTTTCATCGGTGCTTACTCCGTATATAGGAAGCAGTTTTTTCGCGGCGGCTGTATTAGCCGCTTTCACGCTCTGCGTAGTTACCACCGTGCCGACTAAAATTGCCGCGACTAAGATTATCGCAACGATAACGGCTGTCTTTTTTACCACAAGGATCATTCGCTTACCTCTCTATCTTAATAAACAAACGGCGCAATAATTTGACTGAAAAAGTCGAATTCGGGTATTTCGTGTCTGCTCCGTTTTGTAAATAGATATGATAAGGATAAGCGTAATATTACAGAAAACTTTTTTCGGTAATAAAAAACCTTTTTTCTTTATTTGTCGGAAGGGGTATCTTTTGCGATATCTTTTCTGTAATGCATCCCGTCGAAACTTATTTTCGATATATTGTCGTAGACCGCTTTGGCGCACTGTGAAGCGGTTTCTCCCATAGAGAACACGCCCATAACTCTGCCGCCCGCAGTACGAAGTTCGTTGTCGATAAGTTTCGTTCCCGCATGGAAGACCTGCACGTCGTCGGATAAGTCTCCTATTTCTATTTTTATATACTTGTTGTATTCAAGGGGATACCCGCCCGAAGTAAGCACTACGCAAACAGCCGCCTTGTCGGCGAATTTAACTTCGATTTCGTCGAGTCTTTCGTCAATAATTGCGTTTATTACGTCGAGAAGGGGCGTTTCCAGAAGGGGTAAGCAAACCTGACTTTCGACGTCGCAGAACCTTACTATCCCGTCGGCTACCTTAGGGCCGTCGGCGGTAAGAATAAGGCTGTACGCAAGCACGCCCTTAAACGGTTTCCCTTCTTCCGCGAGAGCTTTCACCATAGGAACGTAAATTTCGTCGTAGGCTTTCTTCGCTATCTCTTCGGTGTATTCTTCGGCGGGGATATACGCTCCCATACCTGCGGTACTCAATCCTAAATCGTTGTCGTAGACTCGTTTATACGCCTTTACGGCAGGCATAGGCACTACCGTTTTTCCGTCTGTAAAGGTCATAACGACTACGTTCGGTCCGACCAAAAATTCTTCTATGTCCACGCATTTACCCGCGTTCCCGAAAAGTTCGGCTATCATTATATCGTAAAGGGAATTTTCCGCTTCGCGTAAGTTTTTGCAGAAAAATATACCTTTGCCCGCCGTTCTTCCGTTGGTCTTAACCACCATCGGGAAAGTTTGTTTCGTGGCGTACCGTTTCGCTTTCTGATAGTCGTGGAATATCTTATAATACGGCGCGGGGATATTGTACTTTTCGCAGACGTTGCGTAAAAAAGTCTTTTCGCTTTCGAGTTTTGCCGCTCCCGCGCTCGGTCCGAAGGCTCTGTGTCCGCGGGAATTGAGTAAGTCTACAAGCCCGCCCGCCAAAGATTCGTCGGGGCTTACTATTGTGAGTTCTATATTAGGATTGTCGTCCAGAAACTCCACTATGCTGTCGAAGTCGGTCACGGGCATGTTTATGCAGGTGGCAATTCTCGCCAAGCCGCCGTTACCGGGGATACAGTAAATGTTGTTGACGCGTTCGTCTTTTTTCAAAGACAGCGCCATTGCGTGTTCTCTTCCTCTCGAACCTATGAGTAATACGTCCATTTCTATTTCTCCTTTGTTTTTTACTCTTCTACGCCGTCCGCCGTCGTTACGCTTTCGGCTTCCTCATAGTTTCCCTCTTCCTTATTTGCGTGTCGTCTTAAATTGAGTTCTTCTATTATCTTGTTATGCACGTCGTCGTCAAGACAGTATTTCCACGTCGGTATCACCGCAAGAATACAGCTTATTGCAGGCGGTATGGAAATAAGGAAGAACATTATCATCATGAGTTTCTGATACTGCGGCGCAAGTCTCGGCAGTCCGCCCGCGTTGATAAAGGCGTTCACTTCCGCCACTCTCTCGTCGGAAAAACCTACCACGGCGTACGCTATACCCGAAATAATCGTAGCTATACCCGAAGCGAGCTTCGCTATAAAAGTCTGCCCCGAGAAAAATACTCCGTCGGGACGAGTACCGTTAGTGTACTCTTCGTAGTCTATACAGTCGGCTATCATAAGGGACTGCAACACGTTTGCAAACCCTATCGACGCCCCCGAAAGAACGAATAACAAAAACGCTATCGCCACGTAAACCGCTCCCGTAAGTCCCGTCGGATTGCAGACGTACAGTACGAATATAAGTAAGAACGGAATTGCTCCCAAAAGATTGCTGAAATTGTAAAGTTTTTTCTTAGAAATCTTTTTAAGCAAAACAGTCGTTATTCCGCTCGCCACGAACATACCCGCAAACATTCCGCCGCCGAGTAACCCTATGTATACGAAAGCTAAAATGGGGTCTTTACTTGCGAAATAATACGTTACGAGCGGCATAGCGCATATAGCGAGCAGGTTTCTCGCACTGCCTAAGATACCCGAAAACAGTATCTGACGGAAAGGTTTATTTTTCCATATAATAGTGAAGTTTTCTTTAAGCGTGTACTTTTTGTCCGAAGGCGGTATCTTTTCCTTTATGAAAAGTCCCGTAAACTGGAACAAGCCGCAACCTATAAGCGAGAAAATAACCGCCGCTATAAGGAAGCCGTATCTTTCTCCCTGCTGAGCTCCGATAGACGGGGCAAGCATATTGCCTATCGCCAAAGATACGGGCTGCATGCACAGTAAAGTTACTCCCGCGCCGACTCCGCCGAAAATTCTCGCTAAGCCCAAAAGTTTGTTCCTGTCCTTGTCGTCTTCGGTCATAAGAGCGGGCGCGCCCCAAAGGGGTATATCGCCTACGGTGTAAGTCATTCCCCACAGTATGTAAGTAAACGCCGCCCACGCTATAATAAGTACGTCCATACCTTTGCTGCCCTGTCCGTAAAAACCGAAGTTTACGAAACAAAGTATCGTCACGACGAAAATTATCGACGGGATGAATATAAGATAAGGTCTGCACTTACCCCATTTCGTTCTCGTTTTGTCCACGATAGTACCCATAATGGGGTCGTTGAAAGCGTCCCATACTCTCGCAGCCGTCATTATTACGGTGACGGCGATAGCGGGGATAAGTATCGTAAACTGCAGATAATAAGCGAGAGCCGCTCCGATAATGTTGTAGATCATATTCTGCCCCGCCA
>DJPE01000050.1:21525-26644 GCA_002439705.1 Christensenella sp. UBA6420 | reverse complement strand
CCCCGCCATACCGGTAAGATAAGCGGCGGCTTCTTTTTTGGAATAAGTCTTTAATTTTATATCCGCCATAATCCCCCCTACTTAATTATCGCGGCGTAATTTTTCCACGCCGACAGATAAGTGTCTTTCGCCCCGGAAGGAACTTTTACTGTAAGAATACCGTTGACTTCGTAAGTGTTGGACTTATCGTTATAGAACATAAAAGCGTAATCGCCGAGTTCGGGCGGTTCGACCGCGTCCAATTGAAGATAACGCAGACTGTTGCAGTTGACGAAAGCGTATTCTCCGATTTTCTTTACCGAAGCGGGTAGTTCTACCGAAGTAAACTCTCCGTAAGCGAACGCAAAAGGCTCTACTTCCACTATTCCGTCGCCGAAATAAACGTTCGTGACGGCGGCTCTGTAAAAAGCCATATTGCCCACTATCGTCACGGGATAAACCTTGCCTTCTATCGTGATTTCGTCCTTGACGTAGACGGAAACCACGTTGTCGGGGGGAGCGGATACCGTCTTGCCAGAATATCCAGTCACCTTGACGTATTCTTCGGTCTTGCCGCCCGTAGTCACCTTAAACAAGGTGTATTCCACGCCGTTGTCGTCGACGTAGGGGACCGTTACGGTAGTAGCTTCGTTATTTCCGCAAGCCGTGCATACGGCCGCGCATAAAACGACGCACAATACCGTCGCGGTGATGAGAACGTACTTCTTCGTCTTCATATTCTTTTCGTTCCTTTTATTATTTTCTTACTAAGTTTACGTTGGTACAGTGTAACCAACTTTCGTTTACAGCGGTTTCGTCCGCGACGTACACGTTAAAAGGATTGCAATTATAGAAAGCGTCTTTTGCTACTTCGCACTCTGCGCCGAGATTATCGAAATCGACTCGTTTTATACTGCACCCCAAGAACGCCTGACTGCCTATTCCGCCTGCCAAAGTGCCTTCAATGGTTACCGACATAGTGCCTATCGAACCTTCGAACGCATAGTCGCCTATCGCTCTCACGCCCGATTTTATTACTATTGCGACGAGAGTACCGAGTTCTTTCGAGTAGTACGCAACGCCGTTTTCGTCGGTGTAGGAATAGGCTTCTTCGCCGTCTATTGCGGTGACTGTATAGTTGCCGTCGGCGTCCTTGTCGTAAGTCGCTCCGTCGGCTTTTCTTAATCCGAGAAGAATTCCGTTAAGGGTGACGAAGCCCGTCTTCTTCATGTACCAACCCGTCGAACCGAAAGCGTTTTTGCCGACTTCGGAAAGAGAAGAACTTGCGGTTACGACTATATCGCTTATTCCTTCGCAGTTCAAGAAAGCTTCCGTTTCCACGCTCGTAAGCGTATCGGGTAAAGTAACGCCACCTTTAATCCCCGAACCGGCAAAGGCTTTTTTACCTATGCTTACGAGAGAAGAACTTAAAGTAATTTCGGTAACCGTCGTCGCAAGGTAGAATGAGCTCCGCCCTATCCTAACGGTGTTTTCCGCCACCGTGTACGACGTAGCCTGACTTCTGTTAGCGAAAGCTATAAGGGTGTTTTCGGAAGATACTCTGCGTTCTCCGCCGATATAATATTCTATAGCCGATTTCTGATAAACGGCGTTCTGTCCGTCGAAAGTCACGTCGTCGCCGCTTACGCCGTATATATCGGTAAGATTACATCTGACCAACGCTTCTTCTTCCAGAAATCTCAACGTGTTCGGCAGGGATATCGATTTTATTTCCTGTCCGTGACGAGCCAAAGCTCCGCTGAGAATTCCCAGTACGGTCAGCTGATTACTGTTCGTTCCGCCGTGTTTTGCGGGGATCTGTACTTCTATATCGGTACCGAGATAGGTGGGCACCGCTCCCTGGTCGTTCATGTTTATACTGTATTCGTTGCCGTCGCCGAAATTATTGTAGCCGCAACCGTTTATATCGGACTTTTCGTACTCGGCTCTGTTCATAAAATCGACTACGACTACCCCTATTACGTTACCGTCGGCGTCGTACACTTCTCTGAACACGAGTCCTTCGGTACCTTTCTCTTCGTCCGCCCACTTCGCATAAAGGACTATATCGCCGCTTCCCGCAAACCATTCAAAGTTCATTTCTCTCGAATATACCGTCGAATAGGTGTCGTCCACGTACCAGCCCGAGAATTTGTATTTACGCTTGTCGGGGTTAGCTATAAGGTCGTATCCGTAAGCTCTGTTCAGATAGAAATCGCTTTCGGAATACTTCTTGTAAAGTCCGCCGTAACCGTCTTCGTCTTTCTCGTTTTCGTCTTCGGCGTAGTAGTTATCCCTTACGGTCTTGTTGTAATCGTAGTTTTCGAGTACGGAGAGTTCGTCTTCCGCGTCCTTGATCTTTTGGCGTAACGCCTGATATTCCCCCGCCGTCATAAAGGTAGCAAGGAAATAATCTTTGTCGATGACGGTTTCCGTTCCGCCGTCCGACAAAGTGAAATCGTAGTTATAAATTTTCGCAAGCAAGGTTTCGTAAGCGGTGGCTTTGTCCTTGTCCGCGTTAATTATTTGTTCAAGGTTACGTTTAGCTTCGGCTTTGTCCTTTGCCGACGAGTATTTTGCGATAATATCGTTGTAAAGAGTCGTATATTCGCCGTCGAAATAGCGGATAAACGCGTATCTTTCGTAATAGGTCTGTCCCGTGACGAACGTTCCGTCGCCGTTATCCTTGCCCTTGAAAATCATATCGAGCGTAACCGTCGTACCTGCGGGTACGGTGTAGACTATAGAGTGTTCCGGCACGTCGTAATGTTTGCCGTCGTACCCTTCTATTCCGGCGTAAGCTTCTTGCTGCGTTTTGTCGTAGACTGTCAACGTGTATGTCGTATTGCAAACGTACTGGGCGTAGTAATAAACGTTATTAGTCCTGTGCGTAATAAAATTATCGCCGCTTACTCCCGAGTAGTTTCCGTCGGGCGTATAGGGATAATCCGACCAACCGTTAAAGGTGTACTGTACCGTCCTGCCCGAACCGTAATCTCTCGTCACCGGCAAAGCGTAATCTTCAGGCAACGTTATTTCCTGACTTTCGCTTATTTCGGAATATACTTCCTTACTTTTGTACGTTCCCGTCGCAAAATCGTAATTATACCTTATCGTGACGGTGTACCTTCTCAAATCTATGTCGGAACAGTACAGAATAAGGTTGCTGTCCTGAATTTCGTAACTGCCGAGATTGCCGTCCGCGCCGCGGGTGAAATCGACTTCGCTTTCGTCGTTACGGTCGGAAGTCGTGTACCACTTCACGTCGAAGTCGTCCGCCGAATTGCCGTTGAAATAAATCTGCTTCCACAGGTCGCTCACGTCGGAATCGACGCTCCATGCGGGAACGTTGTTTTTGTGATAATAGAATTCCGCCTCCTTTTCGTCGGCGAACTTTCCTGCGTCGTATTCGGCAGGGTCGTAGAGACGGAAGTCGGAAAGATATTCTTTCGTAAACGTGCCTATCGTCGTCCAACCTTTATCGGTGTAACGCCTTAAAGTCACGGTGTAAACGTTTTTGAGATACTTAGGTTTTACGGTGACGTCGCCTTTTATTTCTTTAAGGTCGCCGTTCGATACTCTCGCAATATAGTTGCCGTTCTTGTCGTACAAAGTAAAGTTACTCGTGGCTTCGCCGTTGTCGACGAAACTACCGCTATCTTCGTCCCAGTATTGATTACGGGCGTTGTACCAGATTTCTCCGCCGTCCGACGCAGGCACGACGAAACACCATACCGCGTTGTAACCCTTTATCGCTTCGGGCGAAGTGAAGTTCGGTTCCTGTCTGTATTCCGACAGATTGAAATCGGAACCGTAGTTCACTTTGAAATCGGATTTTTCGGCGGCGTTGTAATAAATCTGTTCCAGTTCTACCACGCCGTTTTTAAGATTAGCCTTAGTCTGCAAGGATTCCGCCTTGCCGTTGAATATCCTTACCGAATACCTGTCGATGACGTGCATCGCTTTGACGGTTATTATTTCGTCGGTTAAAAGGACTCTCGACGAAGTCATCTCTTCGTACTTTTCGCTGTCGCCCCTGTAAAGAACCCATCTCGAAGTGTGACCTTCGAGCGTAGGCATTTCGTAATTACTTACGTCGAAATAGTCGCCGTAGTTGTAGGTAAAGGTCTTTTCCACTACCTTACCGTCGCTGACGTACTCGATATTGACCACGCATTTTACGCTTTCGTAACTTGCCGCAAAAACGGTGTCGGTAATGATTTCTTCGGAGTTACTGCCCGAAATCAGCGTCCACCCCGTAAAAATCTTGCCCGCTTTTTCGGGCGGAGCGGGTATGGCGTTTATATCCACGCTCGAACCGTAAACGAGTTTTTCTATCTCGTAAAAAACTTCGTCGCCGTCCATAAACTTAACGTTACAGGTGCGGTTATCTATCCACTTAGCGTAAAAACAGGTGTCCTGCGTAAGGGTATACGGGGCTACCGCTCTGCTGCCCGTAAAATCGGGAGCGGTGTACCAACCGTCGAATTTATAATTCGCTCTTACGGGATTGTCGAAAGCCTTTATTACGGTCGTTCTTTGGTTGGGCACTTCGTTACCGCCGTTTGAGAAGAACGTTGCGAGATAAGTTTTGCCTTCCTTGACGGAAACCACGGTAATCTGCAACAACGCTTCGTACCCTTCGTAACTGAACTTAACGGTATGCACGCCTTCCTGACTGAACTTTTCTCTTTCTTCGCCCGTAAGCATACTGTCTTTTGCGGGGACGCTTTTTTCGCTGCCGTCGGAATAGATAAACTTTATCGTGATTTCAGATAAATCTATATCGTCGCCGATTACGTAATCGCCTTCGTGAACGGATACCGCTTCCACTCTCGAAACAGTCTTTTCGGTAGCGTTGCCGCCGTCGGAACACGCCGAAAGGACGAACGCCGTCGCCAACAATAACATAACCGATACTATAAATAAATATTTCTTACGCATAACGCTCCCGCAATAAAGAAAATTATTATATATAATAATATCATAGATAAGTCAAATCGTCAACGGGCAAAAAAACGCCGATTTTTTTCGTAAAATTTCTTAACCGATTTTTGAAAAATCGTTGCGCCCGTGCCGCTCTTTTTTGTCAAAGGAACAAAAATCTAATATCAAACGAATTTTTACCGTAGAAAAACGG
>DJPE01000050.1:9698-21515 GCA_002439705.1 Christensenella sp. UBA6420 | reverse complement strand
CCCCTTTCACTATCCGCAGATACAGATAGCTCCACGCGTCGATATACGCGTAGTAGGACTCCGCGGGAACGGTAATATTAAATTCTATTTCGAGTCCTTCGCCGTCGAATTCGGGCGGAACGGTCGCGGTGAGAACGAGATTTTGCATATCGTCCGCCATAATGAAAGCGGTGTCGTCGATTACTTTAAGTTCGCTGTCCTTTTCGAAAATTATCTCGTTAAGACGAGCGTTGAAAAATGCGAATTGTTTTATATTTTCGACTTCCTTATTTATCGTCAGAATTTTAAGATTTTTACAAAAAGCGAAAGCGTTTTTTCCTATCGATTTTACCCCGAAAAGCGTAAATTTTTCGCCCTGCTTATTTTCGGGATATTTTATAATTTCCGTCATGCCTTTGTCGTACAGAACTCCGTCCACAGACACATAGCAATCGTTACCCGACGGAACGACTATTTCGGTAAGATTAGTGTTATCCTGTGGATTAAAAATTTTCAGAGAAGAATTAAGTGCGAGAGTAAGTATCTCCGCGTTGCGAAAAGCGTTCTCCCTTATCTCTTCCGTCGTGGAAAGCAAAGTGTAATTTTTTGAATTTTTGACGGGAAACGATAATAAAACGGTCTTTTCCGCATTGTAAAGCACTCCGTTATCGGAATAGTAGAACCTACCCGACGCGTTTATTTTTTCGAGATTTTTATTTTCGGAAAAGTCTTCGTCAATACTTTCCGTATTCTCGCCCAAATTAAGTATTCTCAGTCCGTCGACGGAACGGAAAGCGTTTTCCGCCACTGTTTTCACCGTGTCGGGCAAGGTGAAAATTCCGCCGTTACTTACAGTTTTGTTTCTCGGAAAACAGTAAAAGAACGTCTTGTTTTTGTCATATAGAACACCGTCTTCCACCGACAAAAATTCGCTGTTTTTCAGTAAAATGAACTCGTTAAACTTTGGGCATAAATAGAAATTCGTTTCGATTTTTTCGACGTTTTCGCCTAAATATAATCTTTCCGTTCGACTCGTTACGCCCAATAATCCGGAAGCGATTTTTTTTACCGGTTTGCCTGCGTAAGTGTCGGGCACGACTACGTTAATAGAGTTTCCGCTATATTTTTTCGCTATATAATATTCGCCTTCGGCGTCGTAATCGTATTTAATTTCTTCGTTGCCGACGGCGACGTTAATATACTTTGCGTAAAGCGTGGTTTGCCCTTGCGGCGTGTACGGAAAAGTCACCTGCTCGGTCTTGAAGTCCGAGTCTTCGTACCATCCTTCAAAAACGTATCCGTCGAGTTCGGGCACGGGACAGTCGGTGACTATCGTTCCGAAAATTTCAGCTATCTTCGTTCCGCCGTTCGTCACGAACTTAACGGAATACTCTGTTTCGGGCACTCTCTCGGAACACCCCGCGACGAGAAGAACCAAAGCAATAAGAATCGCTACGCAAACGCACGCTTTTTTCATTGAATGAAAATGTCGTCCAGATCAAATTTTTTCAGTCCCCTGTCAATGTCGGTCGAGTCTATCTCCAACGCTTTCAGAGCGGACAGATAATCTATGTTTATTTTAAGTCGTTTTATATAGTTTATTACGAGCATGGCAAGACAGAAGTTGAAATCTTCTTCGTCGGGTTGTATCATTCCGTCGAGCCTTTTTATTATATACGCAAGATCGCCGCAGTTTATCGGCAGGTACTCTTCGCAGAAAGGCGAATTTTTAAGCACTATCCGATAGAGTACGCTCCATAATTTATGTACTCTCTTGTGAAGTTTCGTTACTCTCATCACTACCGCTCTGCCTTCCGTCAGTATCGACAAAGTTCCTTCGTAGCCGCTTTCTATAAGGGCGGTCATAATCTTTTCTTTCAACCCGTCGGGAACTCTCGCCGAAGACAAAAGGGTCTTATACGTTTCGGTAAGGACGGGTTTTCCGTCGGTTTTACCTAAAATATCTATAAGGAAATAACTTGCGTGTTCCGACGCGCATTTCCAAAACTCTATAAAGTCAGACGCGTAATCCGGGGTAATATCTTCCTTGTCCGAAGCGGCGAGCGCCAGAACGGTAAGTTTTTCCGAAACGAACTTGCCGGGGAAAACTCTGTACGGCACGAGCGCGTTCACGTCGTCGGACTTAAAGAACTCTTCCATCGTCCTTACGGGCGGTTCGGTAATCTTATAAACTTGTTTGTATCTGCCCCAGTAGTCGGTCTTGTCGGTTTCGTCTTTGGTAAGAATTTTTATCACCGTCATATAGTAAAGGGCGTCTTCGTCGATGGGATCTATCGAAAGAGCTTTCTTAAAAAACTTTTTCGCTATCTGCGTTTCGTTGTTTTCAAAGAACGCCATTCCTATAAGGCACAATGCGTTGCTGTCGTCGTCGTCCAGTAAAAAGTCCGCGCTTTCTATCATCATTCTGTGTGTGACCTGTCCGCCCCGCAACATAAGGCGTAAAATCTCTACCTTGGACGAAGAAGCCGTCATTAAGGCAAGAACGTGCAATAAATACTTGTCTATATTTATTCCCTTATCTATATCCACCGCGTCGTTTAATGCGTCGATTATGCCTTCGCAGAGTTCGGAAGTCGGTTGCACCGCGGTAAGGAGAAGCATAGCTTCTTCGTACTTTCTTTCGATTATCTTATTCTTGACGTCGTTACATACCCTTATCGTTTCGTAATCGGGTTCTTCTTCGTCTTCGAGCGGATACGCCTTTTTCTTGTTGGCGAAATCGAACCTGTAATAGTCGTCGTCGACTCTATTTTCGATTTCTTTCATAATTGCCTGCATCACGGCGGTGACGCTGCTCGACATGCGGAAACATTCCACGAACAGCTCGTACACCCGTCTTACCTTTTCCCGTCCGTCGGCTTTGGTCAACGCTTCGTTTAAGTTAAGAGCGCAGGTAAGCGTATCCCCCTTTTCGAGAGCGGTTTCGGCAAACTTAATTAAATTGTCGTAGCTTAAAACGAGTTCTATTACTTGTCCCATAGTTTTTCGACGTCCTCTTTACTAAAAGCGTACCTTTTTTCGCAGAAATGGCATACCGCTTCGATTTTTCCCTGCTCGGCGATAATCTGCTCGCACTCCGATTTTCCCAAACTCTTTACCAAACTTTCTATCCGTTCGTAAGAACAGTTGCATTTCAGGACGATTTGTTCCGTTTCGTACACGGTGGCGTCGAGATGAGAAAAATAAAAGTCGTAAACTTCTTCTATACTCTTCTTTTCGGTAATATCGCTTAACGCGGTAAAATTGTTCATTACGTCTTCGAGCATTACGAGCATATCTTCCGTTATTCCCGGCAAAGCTTCGGCTACTATTCCGCAGGCTGTGACGCAACCGTCTTTATTGACCTTAACCCCGAACGCGACCGCGCTCCGTATTCCTTCGCTTATCAGAAGGTACTTGGCGAAGTCTTCGGCAATTTCGCCGCTAATTAGTTCGCTCCGTCCAACGTACGGGTCTTTAAGTCCTAAGTCCTTGACTACGCTTATATATCCGTCTTTACCGACTCCGCCGCCTACGTCAAGGTGTCCGTCCTGTTTTAACGGTAAACTTACCTTGTTGTCCGTGACGTACCCCCTTATATTGCCGTATCCGCCGGCTACGACTATCGGACCCAACGGACCGCCGCCGTTTATAGTAACGCTGTAAGTGTTGTCGTCGGATTTAAGATTATTTCCGACGTACGCCCCGGCAAGCATACTTCTGCCGAGAGCCGCCGTCGCAAGCGGCGACAAGTCGTGAATTTTTATTTCTTCGTTCACTATATCGGTCAGGTCGATTAACGCTAATCTCGCGTATCCGTCGAACAGACCGCATTTCATTATTCTGCCCATTACTGTTTTCCTCCGATTTTTTTGCGTACTTCCGACGGGCTGTCCGCAAAAAACGCTATTTTCGACTCGTCGAAGTCTTCCTTTTCGCCGAAGCCGTAAGTGACTACTCCCGTCTTCACTCCGACCGTAGCCGCGCCTTCGTAATCGAACTTCGTATCCCCGATAAGGATACATTCGTCTTTATTAAGGTTATAATCTTCTATTACCGCTTGCAGAACCTGACTTTTTGAAGTCCTGCCAAGTTCGTAGCGGGAACCGTATATCGCCGTAAAATAATCGTTTACGTTAAGATACGTCAATATCTTTACTGCAAAATTTTCCGCTTTCGACGTGGCGATAAACAGTTTATACCCGTCTTCCGTAAGCCCTTCCAACAGTTCGGGAATACCGTCGTATAATTTATTCGTCGACTTCAAATCGACGGTAGAATAAATCTCGCGGAAACGCTTTCCGTACGGCGACGGGTCGGTCTTTATATACCCCGACAAAGTGGTCTCTACCGGCGGACCGATAAGCCTTCGCCTTAATCTACCTTCGGGCATCGGTATCTTCATCTCCCTGAACAGAGCGGAATAAACTTTGTAGATACATTCGCTGCTGTCTATTATCGTTCCGTCCAGGTCGAAAATTACGTTTTTTATCATAACCTATTAGTCAAGGTCGGCTATCTGGGAAAGAATTTTCTGTTTAAGTTCTTTGTTCTTAGCGAGTTTTTCTTTCTCCTGTTCGATAAGGGCTGCGGGAGCTTTCGCTACGAACCCTGCGTTCGACAACATTCTTTCGCCCCTTTGAATTTCGCTTTCCGCCTTAGCGAGTTCTTTACTAAGTCTTGCCTTTTCCTTTTCGGTATCGACGAGTTCTCCGAGCGGAATTAAAAGTTCCGCTTCGTTGGTTACCGCGCGGCAAACCTTTTCGCCGGCTTCCGACTTGTCGGTAATGAAGCTTACTTTGCTTACCCCCGCCAACTTTTCTATATACGCCGTTGCGTCCTTAACCGAATCGAGCGCGGTAAGAACGTAAAGACTGAATCTCTTTGCGGGCGGTACGTTCATCTGAGCGCGGATATTTCTTACTTTGGAGATTATATCCTTGACTTCTTCAAATTCGGCGTACTCTCTGTCAAAAACGAGTTTTTCGTCGTAAACGGGGTACTTTTCGAGCATAACCGTTTCGCTTAAACCGAGTTCCGTCCAGATTTCTTCGGTAATAAACGGAATAAACGGGTGCATAAGTTTCAGAATGGAAGAAAGAACGTATTTGAGAACGCGTAGCGTTTCCGTCTTCTTTTCTTCGTCCTGTCCGTACAATACGGGTTTGGTAAGCTCTATATACCAGTCGCAATAGTCGCTCCACACGAAGTCGTAAAGTTTAGCTACGGCAAGTCCTATTTCGTACTTATCAAGGTTTTTCCTTACTTCTCCTATGACGTACTGCAATTTGGTAAGTATCCACTTGTCGGCGTCGGTAAGGACTCCGAGCGTCGCGGGTATATCCTTGTTTTCAAGGTTCATTTCCACGAATCTCGACGCGTTCCAGAGTTTGTTCATAAAGTTACGCCCCGATTCTATCTTATCGTCGCTGTAACGAATATCGCCGCCGGGAGCTACGCCGGTGCAAAGAGAATATCTCAATGCGTCCGCTCCGTATTGGTCTATAAGGATAAGGGGGTCGATGCCGTTACCTAACGACTTACTCATCTTCCTGCCCTGTCCGTCTCTTACTATACCGTGGATAAGAACTTCCTTAAACGGAGTCTTGCCCATATGTTCTATACCGGAGAAAATCATTCTCGCTACCCAGAAGAAAATTATATCGTACGCCGTAACCAGTACGTCGGTCGGGTAGAAGTATTCAAGGTCTTCCGTCTTGTCGGGATAACCTAAGGTAGAGAAAGGCCACAACGCCGAAGAAAACCAGGTATCAAGGACGTCTTCGTCCTGTCTTAAATGCTTGTTTCCGCACTTGGGGCAAACGGTGGGGTCGGTCTTTTCCACTATCATTTCGCCGCATTCGTCGCAGTACCAGCAAGGTATGCGGTGTCCCCACCAGAGCTGACGGGAGATACACCAGTCTTTTATGTTCTCCATCCAGTTGAAGTAGATTTTTTCAAATCTCGTCGGCACGAACTTCGTTTCTCCGTTTCTTACCACGTCGATAGCGGGTTTCGCCAAGCCTTCCATCTTAAGATACCACTGTTCGCATACTCTCGGTTCTATTGCGGTGTGACAGCGATAGCATACGCCCACGTTGTGCGTGTACGGTTCTATCTTTTCGAGAAGACCTAAGTCTTTAAGGTCGTTTACTATAGCCTTTCTCGCTTCTTCTCTCGTCATTCCTTCGTACTTGCCCGCGTTCTCGTTCATGTATCCCTTGTCGTTAATGACGGTGATTACTTCGAGATTATGTCTCTTCCCTACTTCAAAGTCGTTCGGGTCGTGAGCGGGAGTAATCTTAACCGCGCCCGTACCGAAACCCACTTCTACGTATTCGTCGGCTATTACGGGAATAACTCTGTCCGTAAGCGGCAAATTCATAGTCTTGCCCACTACCGATTTGTAGTTCGTATCATCGGGGTTTACCGCTACCGCAACGTCGCCCAATAAGGTTTCGGGACGAGTGGTAGCCACTATCATGTATCCCGAACCGTCGGTATAAGGATACCTTATGTGCCATAACGAGCTTGCCTGCTCGGAATATTCTATCTCGGCGTCGCTTATTGCCGTACCGCAGGACGGGCACCAGTGAGTCATACGGTTGCCCCTGTAAATAAGACCTTTCTTATAAAGGTTTACGAACGCTTCACGTACCGCTTTGGAGCAACGCTCGTCCATAGTAAAAGCAAGTCGCGACCAGTCGCAGGAAGAACCGAGTCTTTTTAACTGCTCTACTATTCTGCCGCCGTACTTTTCTTTCCAGGCGTAAGCTCTGCGTAAAAATTCTTCTCTGCCGATACCTTCTTTCGTCAAGCCTTCTTTCGCTATCTGTTCAACTATTTTAAGTTCGGTAGCGATGCTTGCGTGGTCGGTACCGGGAAGCCATAACGCGGCGTAGCCGTCCATTCTCTTATATCTTATTATGACGTCCTGCAAAGTATCGTCCAAAGCGTGTCCCATGTGAAGCTGCCCCGTAATGTTGGGCGGCGGCATAACTATGGTAAACGGAGTCTTGTTGCTTTTGGTGTCGGGAGTAAAGTATCCTTTCTTGCACCAACGTTCGTAAATGCCCTGCTCGAAGAGCTTAGGCTCAAAGTTTTTGTTCATCATCTTTTTATATTCCTTCTTTGGTATTATTCTTTAGTTTCTTTTTCGGCGTTTTCTTCGGCGCCGCTTTCTGCTCGTTCGCTTTCTTCGGCACTATTTCCTTCGGTTGAGTTTTCGTCGGTTTCTGTTTTTACTTTGTTCGCTTTGTACTGTTTTGCTGCGTCCACGGCGTAGTTTATCGCGGCTGCCCAGTTAAGGATAAGTCCTATCGTGACTACTATCCAGTCAAGACTGAACGTATCCCAAAGGTATTTACAAATGTACTTATGGAAGAAGCACATTATTATGCCGCAGCTTATTATAGCGCTCGCCACTTTACCGAGCATATTCGCTTTTATGTCGATATCGTTTACGATAAAAGAGCCTATTACTATCATACAAAGTTCGCGGAAAACGATAAATATAATAAACGCCCAGTGTAAATATCCGCTGATAGCCAAAGCTACGATAGCCCCTATATGCATACATTTATCGGCGATGGGGTCTATACACTGTCCGACGTACGTTCCTTGGTCGTGTTTTACGGTGTATTTTCCTATCTTCGTTCCCGCTTTGTATTTACGGGCGATTTTGCCGTCGAAAACGTCTGTCAACGCCGCGAAAGCCATTATCCCAAGCGCAAGGAAAACCCACCATTCGGCGTAATTATTGCCTTCGCCCGCGCGACTGCCGAGTATAAGCAAAGTCATATACACGGGTACGCAAAGTATACGCAAAAACACTAAGATATTAGGTATAGTCCATAAAGTATAACGGTTTATTACAAGGTTGTTTAACATTCCTTTTTTACTTTTTCCCATTTTTATTTCTCCTTTTTACCGCTTTTATCTTTTTTCTTTTTCTTTATAATAATCGGAATAACCGCCGCCGCGGCTATAACCGGTATTGCCGTAAGACTCCAAAGCCACAATAAATCGCTCTTTACGCCCGTGAATATATTGAGTACGCCGCTCGAATACGGAAGATAAACTACCGTGTAGCCGTTGCCGACTACGTAGTCGCAGACTAAATACTCTTTCGTATCTCCGTCCACGGTCATCACTATATACGCGTCGCCTTTTTTAAGTTCGGTCGGGATTTTAATTTCGGCGGCGGTTTCGCATTTACTTACCACGGTTTTTCCGTCGATTTCGGTGTTTATCGCCGTGGCGTAAACCGTCTTGGCGTTCTTTATTCCGAGAGCATTTTTTTCGGCGGTCTTGTCGATAGCCTTTGCGTCGAACATAGCCACGCTTATCGTCATAACCGCGTTGTCGCCGTACTTTACGGGAAAAGACGAGCTGTTAATAAGTTCTATATCCCCGCCGAAATACTCCGTGTTGTAGTTTTTGACCGTCACGTCGGAAAGCCCGTTTTCACGCATCTTGTCGTAATCGGCGGCTTTCGCCATATAGTCGTAACAAACCGCCATTTTTGCCTTTATTTCCGCTTCAGTCGCGTCGGAACTCTGAATACAAAAATAGTACTCGTCGTAGCTTTTTTGGAACTTTTCCACGAAAGCAGCCGAATACTTTTCGTCCGATTTAAGTTTAGTAAGTTTGTTACTTACGGCGGTCTCGAACCCCGCGTCGTAGCTCGAATCGTTAAATTCCACTATTTTCGACGTAGTTCCGTTTCCGGCGTAGTCGACGATATCGAGATAGTAACTTGCCTTTTCTTTCGTTATTTTCAGTTTGTACCGATACTGCGTGCTGCCGATATTTTCCACGCGGTCTATTATCTTTTCTCCCGCGGAAGTGCGTTTTACCACGGCGAAACTCTTTATGCCCGAATCGGCGGAAGCCGTGTCGGAATTAAGGTTGCCTTTAACGAGAACGTCGAATACCCAATATCCGCTGTCGAAAGTCACGTCGTCGTAATACGCGCTCGGATTACTGTCGTCTATCTTGAAACAATAAAGGATATTGTTCCTGCCCGCTCCGTTTTCTCCGTATCTGGAGCCGTAACAAACGCCCTCCTTTCCTTCGGAATCGTAATAATAAACCGAGAACACGAAAGCGCAGTTTTGTTTCGCCTTCACGGTGAAAGCGTACTTGGAAGTGTTCGGAAGTTTGGTTATTTCGCTCTTTTCGATAACGTTGTTTTCGCTTATTTTCACCTGTCCCGACGATAGCGTAACGTTATTTTCGTCGTCTACGGTGACGGTATCGACTAAGCTCGTCATCTTGATTACGTCGTACCTTACCTTTATTATCTTTTCGTAAGCAGCTTCGTTGATTTTTACTCGGAAAGTAGCTTCGTTGCCGTCGGTTCCGTTGCAGTAGCGGTCGCCGCCGACCTGCTCGAAATCCGACAGTTCGAAGTCGGCTTCCGTCGCGTCGGCGTAAGCTACCGTACCTGCGCTTACGGCTAATATAAGCGTCGCGATAAAAATCGTTAAGATAATAAAAATTCTTCTCGTTCTTACCATTCTTTTATTCTTCTTATAGCTTCCTTTTCGGCTCTGTCGTCCGCTACTCTGCGGCGATTTTGCAACGGGTTCATAATAAGCAGTACGATTATACCGATTACCGCTATTATTACCGCCGCCACTATTACGACGAAACCGTACTTAACTTCGGTCTTCTTGAACCTTACCATACCCGACGAAGTGGCGTTAAAGGTAATATAATCGCCTTCTCTCGTGAAAATAACGTTCTGCCCTTCGAGTTTGCCCACGCCCGTCACTTCGAAATCGCAATCTCTGAATTCGGCGGGGATTTCGAGATAGACCTTAAAGTCGTTCTTTATTATGCTGTCCGCTCCGTTCACCTTGACGGTGTATCCTATTACCTTAGAGTCTCTTCCGGTAATCTTTTCAAGGAAAGTAGTCTTGTACTTTTCGGAATTTACCGTAGCGAATTCCACCGTAGTGCCTACGTCGAAGCCCGAACTGCTCGTAATAAACGAGTTTGCGTCGGCGGCGTCGACTTTTTTCGACATAATGTTCACTTTGCCGTTGTAGACGGGTTGTTCGAGATTATAGTTTGCCGCTTGCAGTCCGCTTAGTTTATATTCGACTACTTCTATGCCGTAACTTCCTACTTTCGTCTCTCTGTTAGCGGTGACGGCGGACATCTTTAACGTAACTTCGTCTCCGAAGACGAGACCGTTAAGTTGTCCCGTTACGTTAATGTTCGGGATACCGTCGTAAATCTTGTCTTCAACCTGAATGTTGGTCACGCTTAATTGTTTCTTGTTTATCTTAAACATGGCTGAACTTTGAGTCTTTTCGAAGTTGTTGTCGTTGAAATACACGGTAATGTGATAGCTGCCCGCGTCCTGCGGAACGGTCGTACCGTACCCCTGATAGATTATGTAATAGCTTATTCCCGACGGTACGGTAGTGATTATAGGTGCGGTGACCGCGCCGTAAACCTGATTTTCCATCGTGGCGTTGTCGAAATAAATAGCTTCTATTTTGCCCGTTTCTATCTTGTACAGAATTTCTCCCGAAGCGGAATAGTTCCTGTCGTTAAGACTTACCGTAACTTTATACGTTCCTATATCCGACGGCGGAACGTGCGCGTTGTACGTTCCCGTGTTTTCGGCGCTCTCGTATTTTATATCGTACAGGTCGCCTAATTTTACTCCGTCCGTCATATAGTCTTTAAGTAAATAGCCTTTCTTGCCTGCCGTACCGGCGGGATAAAGTTTTATCTTCGCGTCGAGAAGTTTTCCGTAAGTGGTGCGATACTGCAAAACGGTCTCTTCATTTCCGTTGTCGCTTGTGATAAAGTCAAGGTCTATTACCTTTTTGTTTATCGTTATCGAAAATTCTATTTCGTCGGAATAATAGTTTTCGTCGTCTATCTTCGCGTGGAAATAGTATATGCCCACGTTCCTTATATCGCTATCCTTATATATATAGTCGGGAGCTGTCGGGTCGTATTCGGCGAAGTCTATATCGTGCGTAACTTTCAAGCCTTCGGGGTTGGTCTTAAAGGTAGGATACTTAAATCCTTCGGAATAAGTAAACTCCGTATTGCTTACCTGTATGGTGGCGGTGGCTCTGTTTACCTTGACTTCTGTCTGCCCCGTGTAGGAAGCGAAGTTTTCCGAATCGGCGGGGGTGAAGATATATCCCGCTTTATATACGCCGGCTTTCTTATAGGTAAGAGATTTTTCTATAAACTCAAACCTGCCTTCGACGGGGTTGTTGAAGCCGTAATAGTAGACGCAACCTTTTCCGTCTGAAGTAAAGAGCGACGATTTATTAAGACTGTCGCCTACGGTAATTTCGTTTGCGACGGGGTCCGTTACTTCTCTTACCGAAGCCTTAGCCACTACGAATACGGGACTGTCACCGCCCGCTCCCTTGTAGGAAGTAATCCTGTAATTTTTGTCAAGACTCGTCACGACTACGTTGTATCCGCCTGCGTTTACGGGCTCGACCACCTGTCCGTATGCGTTTGTAAATTCTATTTTTACTCTCACGGAAGACGGGCTTACCGTGTAGGTAAGAGCGTCTCTTGTCGACATACCCGTATAAGCTCCGCTCAGATTAGTGAACGTAACCGACGCGTCGGCGGGGGCTACCGTTACTCTCACGTTCTCGGTGGCGGTAGCGTAATTATCGTCGGCAGGGATAAACTCTATGCCAATAACGACGTCGCCCGCTTCGGGCAGGAACGTACCGTCCGTAACTCTGAATATACCCGTCACGGTTTCGTCGCCGCACTTCGCTTCGCCGCCGCTTAACGAAATTTCACCCGCGGTCTGTCCGTATTTTATGTTGTAAATAATAT
>DJPE01000050.1:0-9692 GCA_002439705.1 Christensenella sp. UBA6420 | reverse complement strand
GATATCTCCGTCCGTATGCGACAAAACGGTAGGTACGGTTCTTATAACTACGTTAAGTTTGTTAATAACGTAAGTAAACTCGGCGTAGCCCGTTTCTCCTATCGAGTAATTGCCGTCGGCAAGAACCACTCTCGCCGTATATCTGCCCGCAGCGGACGGAAGAACGTTATTCTCGCCGAGCGAATAGGTGTCGGAATAGTAATATACGTCGTACTCTACGGTAACTATAGTTTCGCTGTCGATTTCCCTGAACGAAATCCTTGGCGGAACTGCCTTGCCGTAATCGCAGGAATAAACAGCGTCGGCTATTATTCTTAACTTTCTCGGCGTTATCGTGAAAGTAAATTCTTTTTCTCCGTAATAGTTTTCTCCGTCCACGGAGACTTTAACCGTATAGCTTCCGGCTACGTCGGACAGATACTTCGAATAGAACGCGTCGCTCGCCCCTTCTTCCTTGTATAAAATGGTATAATCGGTCGCTTCGGCTCCGTTTACCAAAAGTTTAGGCGCCCGAACTTCGCCATACGTCGCGGAATAACTATCCAGAGTCATAAGAGAAGACACGTCTCTCGACCTTACGGTAAAGGTAAAGGTCTTTTCTCCCCTGACTATGCCGTTATCGACCACGACAATGACCGTATATACGCCCGTTTGCGAAGAGTCGTCCGTTTCTGCGCCGTCTTTATAAACGGTAACTTTCATATCTTCGTAAGTAATAACGATTTCGGTGTTTATTACCTTTATTCCCAAATCGGCGGCGGTAATATTATTGCCGTCATAGTCTTTTTCGTCGTAATCGGCTACTATATTGTCGGAAGATATTTCGGTCTTTACGCTAATCGTAATTTCGCCCGTTATATCGTTGTAATTGTCGGATATAAAGACGTAGGTATAAGTTTTGTTTTCGGCTACGGAAGCCATATCGACGAGATTTTCTCCGTCGTAGAGATTAAGTACGCCCGTAATATCGACCGTCTTACCCGCCGATTTCACAATGACCTTGCCGTCGGAAAGAGCCTTGCCTAAGTACGCCACGAATTCTATTTCCGCGTCGGGCAAATCGGCTTTTTCTATACTTACGGGCAGATAGCCGTAAACTATGTTGTATTCGTCGGCAAGACTGCCTATCGGCGTAAACTTAATAAGAATTTTGCCGTTTACGTCGGGTACTGCGTCGGCGTCCGCTATCGAGAACACGCCGAAACCGTTTATATACGCCACGTCGCTCGCCGTTCCGTTTACTCTCACCGAAAAATCTCCCGCTTTCACGCCGTAACGGGCTTCTCCGGGGTAATACGCCGCCAAAGTAATCGTTCCGCCGTTTTCCAAGGTAATATTACCGCTCCAGTCGCCGTAATCTTCTACGTTACCGAACGGGTTTTTGCCAGCTACGTTTACTTTTATCGTAAATCTTACGCTGTTGAAGTGTGCGGTATCGTAAGGAGTGAACACTACCGTTACGTCGTTTACGTTGGCTTTCACGAAAGTCTTTTCTTCCGCAATGAAAGTTCCGCGTACGACGGTGTTCGTTCCGTCAATGACCGCTATGCCTACTCCGTCTTCCAGGTCGTTAGCAAGGAAGGTATCCCCTACGCCGAACTTTTTGGTTGCGTCCGCCGTCGGCGCGACGCTTATTATCGGCGTTCCTTTTTCTATTACGAAAACCTTTTCCCATTCTTTCGTACCCGTATAGTTTTTAGCCGAGATTTCCGCTCTCACGGTGTACGTACCCGGTTCTTTCGGCAAGCTCGTCTGACCATTGTAGTACGTTTTTATAGTAAGGTCGGAATTTTGGGACGGATTAACGATTACTCCGTCTCTTACGTATGCGTCAACCGTGTAATTTTTGCCGTTGTAGTAAGCGTAAGTTCCGCTCTTTTCTCCTATTATTATATCGTCGGCGGATATTCTCTTTCTGACCACGCTTATTTCCGTCGTACCGACGTAAGGAATAAAGTTTCCGTCGATATTACCGTCGGAATCGGTCGCGGTAAAGCGATAGTTTACGCGGTGAATACCTACCGAAAGCCCTTTAATATCATCTAAATTTACGGAATAAACGCCGCTTACTTCCCTGCTTCCGAACAGCATTACGCCCGCCGTGGAAACAGTGGGTGCTACGTCGTCGGAATAAGCGTAATCGTTAAAGGACGGCGCGGTTTCTTCCGTCAACGCGACGGGGTTTATTCTGTAAAGCACCGTCTTTTCGCCGCAGTAGTTCGCGTCGAGAACGGTTATTCTTATAAGGTGAGTTTTGCCGTCCGTGTTCGCGGAGACCACTTCCGTTTCTTCGTAGTCTTCATCGTTTTCGCCCTTATATTCCACCTTGTACGCAAGTCCGTACGGCACGGTGGTGATTCTTATAGAGTTCGGACGTCCCGTGTAAGAAACGCTTATACTGTCGTTTACGCTTATGGTCGCGGTATAACGTTCTATAATAAGCGGCTTTTCGTAAACTATCGTTTCTCCGTATCCGTTGTTTTCTTCGGCGATGAAGTTAAGCAAAATCCAGTATTCGCCCGCGTCGGTGGGAAGTTCGGAATAAGTTTTTGCGTTCGCCGCTATATCGGCGTAATAGTCGTCGCTCAGTTTTGCCGCAAAAGTAAGAGTGTACGCCGCATCGATAAGTCTTATTACCGCGTTTACTTGTCTTGGCACGGAATAGACCTGCTCGGTGTTGGTCACGTTAATAAGCGATTCGTCCACGCGTATCACAAAATCGACCGTTACTGCGTCTGCATAATAGTTTGTGCTGCGGATATTGAGTTCCGCCACGTATTTACCTATCGAAGTGGGCGCGCCCGAAAGCCTGTTGCCGCTAAGATAGAAGCTCTGCGTCACCGTTTCCGAAATGGCTTCGCCGTCGGATACGAGCGTGTATTTAAGGTTCTGGCTCATATTGTTGAACCTTACCGTCTTGTCTTCTTCGTTTACGACGATTTCGGCTTTTTTCTTGTTTATGACGAGATTAACCGTCTTACTTCCGCTGTAATTATCGTCGTTTATCGTGAACGTGACGGGATATTCGCCCGCCGTCACCTTGTCGTTAGCAGATATTCCCGCCACGGAAAAGCTACCCGCAAGCGGATTAAAACCGTCTTGTTTTACTGTAGAGTATTCGTATCTTTTCTCCGTTCCGTCGATAGTAACTTTAACGTAAACCGGTGTGTCGTAACCGGCAATGACGGAATTTACGTCGAAACCTACAGAAAGTTCTCCGTAAACGTATTCCTTAATTAAAGTAACGCTTATTCCGTCGCTTATATCGGCTTTCGATACGGTAAGATACAGACAAAAACCGTTGTTCTTGCCGTCTTCGGTTTCTGCGTAAGCGTATTCGTTATAATTGTCGCCGTCTTCGGGAACGAACCTTAAAGCGTATCTTTCGCTTACGCCCGTAGCCGTGAAGCGGGTATTTGCGGCGTAGTCGAACAAAAATCTTCCCTTCACCGCAGTGGCGGCAGCGTTAATGGTAGCTACCATGACGCCCGAATTGAAGGATACGTCGGACATAAGTTTGTTATAGCTTACCGCTATATTCTCGTCGTAAATTTTCGGCAGGGTGTCGCACCGTAAATCGGCTTTTTCCACGACAATGTCGAAACTCATCGTCCCCTGATAATCGTCGTTAATTACGGTATAAACCGCCTTGTAGTTACCTGTAGGAAGAAGGGTTCCGTCCACTACGTTATTATCTTTATCGTAGTACGCTGTTTCCGACCTTACCGATACGTTTTGGTCGTTGCTTACCGACGGTAAGATGACCGAACCGTATTTATAAACGTAAGAATTCTTCTCTTCGTCGTAATTATTCTTATCGGCTTCTAAAATAAGGCTGTATTTATTAACGGTTATGTTAAACGACCAGACTATTTCTTCTATCTTGTCGCTCTGTTCGCCGTCGGGAACAATCTTTATATCCAGATTATGTTCGCCCGCGTTAAATTTTTTCGTACCGGCGACGTAGAATTCCATCGTATAGCCGTAGTCTTTATCGTCGGCGTCGACGGAAAGGTATTCCGTTCCGTACAATAAATATTTGAGTTTTCCGTTAAAGGTAAGGTCGCTTACTGAGTTTATATCGGTAAGATATACTATATCGTCCACCGTCATATCGGTACAAACCGGTCTTGCCTTGCCTACGCTTATTTCTATCTCTCTCGATATCACTTCGAAATTAATTTCGTCGCCGTCCGACGGAATAAAACATAAATATGCCCCTAATCTGCCGATTTCGGTAAAGGCGTAACTTTCGCTGTCCGCCCTGAACTCTTCCGCCGTTTCTCCTTCGTGTCCGACCGAACCGAACTGCCTGTACGAAACGATAAAGCTGCCCTTTACGCTCTCGCCGCTGTATCTTACTCCGGAAGAAGTGCTTTCCAACAAAACTATCGATTTGAGCGGTTGCAAAAATCTTATGTGGGAATCGCCGTATACCGCTTTCACGGTAGGCGCGTTCAACGCCACTTTCGTGCCGCCCACTTTATTTATGGTAAGTAATGCGTACGCTTCGCTTGCGTTTTCGAAATTGTTTTCGGAAAGTTCTATCTTTACGACGTATCGTCCCGCGTTCTGCGGTACGGCGTTACCTAAAAAGTTTTCTTCCGTAGCCGCCGAAGCGTAAGTTCCGCCCTGTATATAGGTATAGAAACTAAATACGTAGTTCAACGCAGGGTAATCGATTTTCGACGAACCCGCGCCGTAACTTGCGAGCGGCGTTATATCTTCCGCCTTTTTGTAGTCGTACTCGACGTTATCGCAGAGTACGTTAAGTTTTCTCTTAGCTATTACGAAATCGTATTCGAGTTCGCCTACGGTGTAGTTACAGTTGCTTCTTAATTCTATTTTAACTTTATATCTGCCTGCGTCGGTGGGCGGCACGAGAGTGTATTCGTCCCCTTCGACGTTCTTTCTGTAAGTTACGAGAGCGTACTCGTTAAGTAAGTTTCCGTACTCTTCACCCGAAAGAGCGGAAAGAATTTCGTAACTCAACGACTTGCTGTATCCGTCGTAATCGTACGTTATCGTATTCGTGGTTTCGTCGAGTCCGTCTATCGTCACAGAAGTTTCCGTAGACCTTCTTACGGTAACGTTAACGGTAAACTGAACTTCTCTGTAATTTTCGTCGCGGATAAATCTTCCGTCGCCGCTGCGGACGGGATTTCCGTCCTTGGACTTAATAGGAACGAATTTTACCGTGGTTTCCATAGTTCCCGCGTTGGGTTTGACGTACCCTACCGCCGTCTTGTCGGTAAACACGAACGTGTAATATCCTATTATTCCGTCGGCGGAACGGTCGTAATAGTATCTTCCGTCGGAAACATATCTTATATGGGTATTAAAGTCCTGAATTTGCCCCGGTTGAACTTCTATAAAGTCTATCGCCGCAAGGCTCTGCCCGTATTTTATTTCTTCCGCGATTACTTTCGTAGGTTCTATCTGCGGTGTCGCCGCCTGAATTTCGAATATATGGTCGAGTCCGTCGTTTTCGGTGGTGGCGTAGTAGGTGCTGTGATTAAGAAGTTCGCACTTATAGTAATATGTACCCTTATCTACGGGGAGAGTTTCGGTATATTCTCCGTCCTTGGTCTTAGAATAGGTCGTCCTTACCGTACCCGCGACGGTCTTAGCGTCCGCTCCCTTGCCGTCCTTTATTATCGGCATGACTTTAAGCCCGCTTCCCGTATAGGTCTGCAATGTGTTTATTACGCTTATGTAAGCTCTCTGCTTGAACACGAACTGAATTTCTCTCGTCTTCGGGTCGCTGCTGTAAGTGGAATTGACTTCGAATGCGTACTCCTTCGGACTGTCGGTAATGACGGTGGAATAGTTCGCGTCGTAAACGTTATCGGTGGTGGCTACGTTTACCGAGCCGCCGGTCTTGAAATTGGTCAAAATGTACTTGGCCGAACCGCTCGACGACATCTTTAACTTAACCACTACTTTCGCGCCGCGCTTAAAGGATATTCCGTCGGTGGACGAATACCTTACGTAATCGCCTATCTTTCCGTCGTCTTTTATCGTGGCAAAAGACGGAGTCGCGTCGGACATGTTTATTACGCCGCTCGAAGCAGCACCCAGTCCTAATATAAGCTGACAAGTGAACTTATAGTCTGTCACGTCCACTTTCATATACTGTTTGTTGGGACAATAGTTATAGTTGCCGGCTTCGTCGACCGCCACGAACTCTATACTGTAAAAACCGCTCGTTTCGAAAACGTCGTTCCCGTCGGAGTCCTTAGTCAAAAGGTCCAATATGAGAGAATAGTATTCCGTAGCTCCGTCGGCGTCGGAATAAACTCTGCAATACAGACTTCCTTCTTCCGTCGGGTCGAAGCCCTGACTGTTTTCGCCGATTACCGGTATTTTCGCAATCTTCGTCGATTTTGCGTAAATAAATATATCAGAACCGCCCCTTTCTATGTAGGTTGCGTTACTCGAAAACAACGGCTTTACCGCGCCGAGTCCCAAATTAACGCCCGTTATTACCCTGTTGAGTACGCCGCTGCCCGGTACGGTTTCTTTATCTTCGTAAACGTAAGACGCTTCGTCGGTATAGTACGACTTATTCGATACGCCGACGTATTTTTGATAGAACACGCTGTCGCGGGAATCGAGTTCGGGCTGATTAGGTTTGGTGTTGTCCATCATAAGGCTCGTCGAAGTAGTCACGGCGGTGGTTNNTGGTTCTGCCGTCCTTTCTCCAAGTTGAAGCGTTTATGGGCAAGGTTACGTCCGTGCTGTCTTTTACTCTCAATATGACGGTCTGCCCCGAATAATCGTCGCTTACGTCGAGAGTACCTTTATACTTGAAATTCCCAGTCGTCGGGAAATCGTAGGAATATAACCTTTCGAAATGCTTTTCCGTGTCGAAATCGTACTTAATAAAAGTATCCGCCCTGTTGCTTCCCGCAAGGTATTTTCTCGCGTAGAAATATCCGTCGGCTTTCTTGTCTTCGGCGGTTATTCCGCTTCCGTCGGTAGTCGCTACCGACTTATTTTTCGGCAAGGTAAGGGGTATACCGTTCTTTTTGGCTGCGGTTTCTATTACCACTATGTCGCCGGCTTTTACGAGATTTGCTTTTTCGGTGTTGCGGTAACCCGTCGTATCGTAAACGCTCACTCTGTCAAAGGACAGTTCGGGGATACTTAAAGAAGACGCTTCGGTCGTCACTTCGACGTACATATCCGTCCAGGCTATACTGAAATTGATGCCCACGCCCCAATCTGCGAAAGCGAGTCGCAAAAATCCGTCGTTGTCGCTCATATCCATATCGGGTACGGATAAGGAACAGAGTAAGCTCGGCGATACCGTACTGCCGACGGTGGCGGCGTTGAATTCAACGGACTGCGTTCTTCCCGCGTAAATCGACTCGCCGTCTTCGTTAAGGTTGCCGCTGACGTAGGTAAGAGAAAGATTGCTCGTTTCGGACGAGTTGTCGGGGATGTCGGGTTTTGCCCAAACGACGTAAACTCTTATAGTGACGTCGATAAAGGGGTCGTTTATTGCGCACTTTAAGTTTTCGGAGGCTTTAAGATCGCAATACCAGGTGTCGGGAAGGTCGTTAGCGGCGCAGCCGAAACTAAAACCGTTTCCGCTGCCTATTACCGTGCCGCCGCCGAAAGCCTTACTCGAATAGAAGTCGCCCGATTTATAGTAACCGTCCGCCTTTGCGGAATTGTTTATATCGTCCTGACTGAACTTGACGTGGGTCACCGTCTTGTCGGTGTCGGCGGAAACTTCCGCCGTCGTGGAAGATACGAAATGGGGAGTAAACACTTCGGCATGCGCGCCAAGGTCGGAAGCGGCGGTAAATACGGTCAGTGAGAAAACCACGCTCGCAATAAGCGCGATTATTATCGCGAAACCTATCATAAATCCGTTTCTTTGTACTCTCCTTGTTTTACTCATACCGACCTCCGAATAAAAGGGCATACTCCACCCTTATTTTGTATATAAAATAATATACTATAAAACTATTCCCTTGTCAATACGCTACCCGCCCGAGAATTTTATTTTTCCCGCCCGAAAAAAATTTCATTTTTCGTTAGGAATACCCCTTTCGGTAAGCGTATCTTAAATTAGCGAACGGAATTAAAACCCCGCCTGCCGGAACCTTTCGACAAAATTTTCAAAATTCCGAAAAAATTTGTCCTTATTTACTTGAAAACGCGTATCGGCGGTGTTATAATGAGTTTCGTTAGCAGTCAAAGATAAAGAGTGCTAACAAGTAAATCAAAAAAACATTTGCATTAAGGAGGCAAAAATGACCTTAAAACCCTTATTTGACAAAGTAGTCATAAAACAGGAAGAAACGAAAGACACGACGGCAAGCGGAATTATCCTTACCGGCAGTGCGAAAGAAAAGCCCACCATGGCTACCGTAATCGCAGTCGGACCCGGCGGAACCGTAGACGGAAAAGAAATCAAAATGGAAGTCAAAGTCGGCGACAAAGTGCTTTATTCCAAATACGCAGGCACGGATTTCAAACTCGACGACACCACAGTCACCATCATAAGACAGAGCGATATTCTCGCTATCGTAGAATAATCAGGAGGCAAATATGGCTAAACAATTCAAATACGCGGAAGACGCGCGCAAGGCTTTGGAAGCGGGCGTTGACACTCTCGCCAACACCGTAAAACTTACTCTCGGACCTAAGGGAAGAAACGTCGTTCTCGACAAGAAATTCGGCAGTCCGTTAATAACCAACGACGGCGTAACCATCGCCAAAGAAATAGAGCTCAAAGACCCCTTTGAAAATATGGGGGCGCAACTTATTAAGGAAGTCAGCGTAAAGACCAACGATATAGCCGGCGACGGAACCACCACCGCGAGCGTACTCGCCCAGGCGATAATCAAAGAAGGACTTAAAAACGTAGCCGCAGGCGCAAACCCGATGGCTCTCCGCAAAGGTATCTTAAAGACCGCCGAAAAAGCCGTGGAAGAACTCAGGAAGATAAGCAAGGAAGTCAGCGAAAAGAACGAGATAGCGAGCGTAGCCAGCATCTCCGCAGGCGACGAAAAAATCGGCGAACTTATCAGCGAAGCTATGGAAAAAGTCGGCAAAGACGGCGTAATCACCGTAGCCGAATCCAAGACTATGCTCACCGAACTTTCCGTAGTCGAAGGTATGCAGTTCGACCGCGGATACGCCAGCCCCTACATGGTCACCAACACCGATAAGATGGAAGCGGAAATGGATAACCCCGTCATACTTATCACCGACAAAAAAATCTCTTCCATTCAGGAAATTTTACCCTTGCTCGAACAGATTATCAAAAACGGCTTGAAGCTCATGATAATCGCCGAAGATTACGACGCCGAAGCTCTCGCAACCATGGTCGTCAACAAGATTAAAGGCGTGTTCAACGTGGTAGCCGTAAAAGCCCCCGCTTTCGGCGACAGAAGAAAAGCCTTGCTTAACGATATGGCTATCCTTACCGGAGCTACGCTAATAAGCGAAGAAATGGGTCTCGAACTTAAAGACGCCAATCTCTCTCATCTCGGCAGAGCCAAATTAGTCAAAGTAACGAAGGACAACACCACCATTATAGACGGTATGGGCGACCCCACCGAAATAGCCAACAGAGTAAAGACTATAAGAAGCGAACTTGCCAACACCACTTCTTCTTACGACAAAGAAAAACTCGAAGAACGTCTTGCAAAACTTGCCGGCGGCGTAGCTGT
>DJPE01000091.1 GCA_002439705.1 Christensenella sp. UBA6420 | reverse complement strand
AAGGTGGGTATAGAATATGCGTAAAAAAAGAGTTATTGTTGTAATTTCTGTTGTTTCGGCAATTATTTTAGCGTTATTGATATTCCTTGCAGCAGTTCTTGCGCCGTCGTCGCTCGGAGTGGAACAAGGCGAGTTGGATTACGCTTACGCCAGAGTTCTTGCCGATATCGACGGAATAACGGACGTAAACCCGAGATATATTGACCTTGCTTTTTTAGGTTCGCACGATTCTTTCTCACATTTACTTGAAAAGAACGGCAGGGTGGAAGAAGGAGTTTCTCCCGCGATGACCAAACTTATGCCTTTGATAGGTAATTACGCCTATCGTTTCGGAATAACACAGACGGTCGGAATATTCGACCAGCTTATGCAGGGCGCGCGGTTTTTGCAAATAAAAGTTACTTTTTACGAGAACGAGTGGTACGCTTCGCATACCGTGCTCAGCGGCAAAGTCGAAACGCATATTACCGAAATTCTGCGGTATTTGAGTCGGGACGAGTCGAAAGGAGAAACGATAGGCATACTTTTTCAACCAATCTATATGGAAAATCGTTCTTTCGGTGACTTACGTGAGTATATAGCTTCGATACGGTACGATGGTAAAAATATTTACGACTACGTTCATTACGATAACGCGGACGAATTCAACGACGGTAACGGTTTGTCCATATCCGATATTCGATACAACGATATAACTTGCCGTGGACGGGATGCGGGAGTCGTCCTTTTTGAACGTAGGGACGAACATCATAGCGAAACTTGGGATATTGACCTGCATAAATATCCTTATTACTATGATCTGGATAAAAACGCTTTGCACGTATGGCATCAGTCAAGCAATGCGAAGAAGCTGGAAAAAGGAATAGAAGATACTTACAAGATGATAAATTCCACCGACGAATACGATAATATGTTAAGGATAAATCAAACGCAAGCCTGCCTTTCGGTAAAATCCGCCGCCGACTTGGGCAGCGATATAACCGCCGGTTCTCTTTTGAAAATAGCGAAAAAACATAATCTTGCATTGATAGAAAGAGAAGATTTTTTCGATATGTTGCGCGCGATGCCTGTGTTTCAGATAGATTATCTTACGTCTACCGACGAGGACTTCAATGCTCGCGTAAACGCATTGATACGGAAATATAACGAATCGTTAATGATCGGGGATAAATAAGTATTAAAAAACGTTTGTTATATTTTCCGATTTATGTTAATATAACCATATTATGAAGAAAGAGAAAAAGCAACCGCATTACAAGAAAAAAGGCGCGTTGTACAAATTTTTACATTTTTGGATTAAGGTGTTCCTGCCGAAGAACGAAGTTATCTGGCAGACGGAGAAACCCGCCGACGGAGAGCCGACGGTGTATATCTGCAACCATACAAAAATCTACGCCCCCGTGTTTTTCCTGTCGCAGGACAAACCTTTAAGAACGTGGGTTAATTGCTATTTCTTCACGAAAGATATGTGTTGGAACCACCTTAAAAACAGGGTTCTTTTCGGAAAAAGAAAGTTTTTGAGACCGTTAGGGTTTATTCTCACTCCGCTTATAGTGAGAATATTCAACTGTTTCGATTTTATTCCCGTATATCATTTTTCGAGAGAACTGTACGACGTGACTTTCCAGAGTGGCGTGGAAGCGGTCAAGGAAGGAATACCGCAGGTTATTTTCCCCGAACGCACCGAAAACCAAGTAAACAAGTATATATTCGAGATAAATACGGGCTTCGTTATGTCGGCTAAGATGTGCTACGAACAAACGGGCAAGAAAATGAAATTCTACCCCGTGTATTGCGCGCAGAGCATACGGAAAGTCGTCATCGGCGAGCCGATAGAATTCGACCCCGACAAACCGTTCAAAGCGCACAGAAAGGAAATAGGGGAATATTTGCAGAACGCTATCGAAAAGATGGGCGACGGTTTGCCCGAACACGATATCGTTCTTTACGGCTAAAATTTTATATTTTTCACGTTATTTTTTAACGAAAGAAAACAAGGAGAAGATTTTTATGTTACAGTATTTCTTTTTTTCGATAGTGGCGTTGTTGTGTTGGAGCGGTAGCGACCTGTTCAGTAAGATGGGCACCGTTCAAAAAGACAAAAACAGTCATTGGAAAATAGTTTTCGCCGTCGGCGTATGTATGGGCATTCATCTCGTAATCACTCTGATAGCGGGTGCTTTTATCGACGACCCCGAAAGTTTGCCTAAATTCGTGGCGAGCCTTATCTATACCGATTTTACGATAATGGATTTCGTGTACTATTTGCCGATAGCCTTTATTTACATAGCGGCGATGGCGGTAGGGTATTTCGGGTTAAGGTATATAGAACTTTCCGTAAGCAGTCCTATCTGTAACTCTTCCGGCTCCCTGGCTCTCGTAATCTGCGCGATAATCGGCGCGATAGCCGGAGGCAGTTACACCATAGAAATGGACGGCGGAAGTATAGCGGGCGTCGTACTCGTCGCGGTAGGTATAATCGGACTCGGCGTAGCCGAATATCTCGATAACGACAAAGCGAAAGCCTTACGACAAGACAAAAGCAACTTTAAGTATACGAAAAGCGTCTGGGCTATTCTTATCCCGATAATATACCTTATTCTCGACGCGTTGGGGACCGTAGGCGACCAGGTGATAGCGGTGGGAGATTTCGGAATAGAAATATCCGATTACGCCGCGAACTCTGCGTTCGAACTTATGTTCGTTCTGTATGCTCTGTTTGCTTTTATCTGGGTGAAATTCGTCAAGAAAGACAAGATGTTCAACGAAAAAACCAAATTCGCTTTTCTCGGCGGCGCGTGCGAAACGATAGGACAAGCCTTCTATATGGCGGTAATGTTCAGCGACTTCGACGCGGGTATGGTAATAATATCCGCTTACTGCGCCCTGTCTGTACTGTGGAGCAGAATATTCCTTAAAGAAAAACTTTCTTTGGCGCATTACATAACGATAGGCGTAACGTTCGTAGGAATTGTGTTACTTGGGGTGTTTAGTCCTGTATAGAATCCACTTCGTGGAGTTAATTGCCAAAGCTAACGCTTCGGAGTTAGGGATAAATACGCAAAATAAGGATAGGATATTACGTTCTATCCTTTTTATTTACAAAAATTAGTTGTTTACTTTCTTTTCGGTGTGAAAAGAAAGTAGCAAAGAAACACACAAGCCGCAAGTTGCGAAGTTCGGCT
>DJPE01000090.1 GCA_002439705.1 Christensenella sp. UBA6420 | reverse complement strand
TATCCTTTTCAAATTACTTATCCGTAACTCAAAACCAACGGTTTTGAAATTCACTACCGCTATGCGGTAAATTCGTTCCGACTAATAGTCGGAAATTCGCACTTGTTAAAGCTTTTTGCACTTATAGAGTATCGTGGTCGATATTCCGCTGACTACCATACCCACTATTACCATCGTGGACTGGCTGAGTTTGTCGCCGTAGCCGATAAGGTTGCCGACGACGCAGATTATTATACAGACGATAAAGGGTATAATTGCTATCTTGAAGTAGGAAGCGATAAGGACGAGCGTGAGTCCGCCGAATATCGCGGGGATAACGTAGGGCGACACGGGAGCGAGCGCGGTGACTATCTGCGACTGGAAGATAATCAAAGGTATAAGACCGATTATTATGACCAAAGTCGTTACGATACTGCTTACCGCTATGCTTATGGTGGTTATTATTTCCTGTTCTTCGCTGCCCTGTTTGGTTTCGCAGATGTTCTGCGCGTTAAGAGCGCACGGCAATTTAAGGTTGCTGACGTTGCCGGTAATGAAACTCATATACTGCCCGCCCGTTCCGAGAAGCGGAGCGTAGCTTACGGCTTCGATAAGTCCTATCGCGACGTATCCGAGCATAAACGGGATACACTTAGCAAAGGCTTTCCAGTCGGGCCACACGCCCGCCGAAATCCAGTAGATAACGGGGAGCAGACAGATTAAACCCAACGCAACCCAGGTAAATATTCTGCCGAGATTATGAGCCTGTACGTTGTATAATTCTCTTTCGGTAAGATTTTTCTTTTCTTTTTTCATACAAGCCCCCTTTTAGAACACGAAAGTGAAACCGTACGCCGTCGCAAGCGCGCCCAGAATAGTAATGGGCAAGGCGTAGTTTTCGAGCCATTTTTGTTTGCCTACTTTAATAATAACGCCGCATATGCCCATGATGAGCAAGCTCGCCGCCAAAGTAATAAGAGTAATTTCGCCGTAAGTTGTTATTCCCGTGGTGTTGTCGGTGACGGGTTTTCCGATAGCGAATATTCCGCCTACCAGAATGGCGGAAAGCATACCGGCGAGAAGTCCGCCGAGCAAAGCTCCGGTAACGGTATTACTTAATTTTGCGTTCTTTTCCTGCAAGTCGGCTAATTTAGTCTGATATTTTTTGTAGAAAACGGCGTTGAAGATAGGTCCTGACACAATAGATACTGTCATAACGAGCACCGCTGTGGCTATCATGACTTCCTGATTGAATCCGCCCGAACCGTACATTTCTATCATAGCTTTGTTGGCTTGGTCGGCGGCGATAAGTTCGTACTGCAACGCCCCTATTACGGTAAGCCTTATCCACGGTATTGCAAGTCCCAAAGTGGACATCATAATACCGATACCTACGACTATCGGTATACTCGGCACGATGGAAAACACCGCGCTCGACGTAATGGCTTTTTTGATTTTAGCCTTGTCCATACCGATTTTTTCGGCGCGTTTTAACGCTTTTACTATAAACACAACGCTCATTGCGATAATAGTGGCCGCAATGACTGCTCCGAGAATATATATCCCGACGTAACTTTTAGGCATAATGTCACCCTTTCCTAACGTAATAGAATTATTATACAAAAAGATTTACGGTTTGTAAAGACAGAAAGGTTTTGCGAAGCGGTTAAAAATAAGTTATTTTCCGCAAAAAAAGCTATTCTTTCCGTAACATATTTTACTTGCCGTCATATAATGGCGTATAAGGAGAGAAAAATGGACATAAACCCCGCCGATATTCAAAAACTGACGAAAGAATACGAACAGGCTCTTACGACCGCCGACGAAAACGGCGACCTGTACGAACGCCTTATAGTCCTTGAAGAAAACCAACTCGACGCTTTCGACTGCCTTATAAGGACGAACCGCTACGGCAGAACCGTCACCTACTTAAAAAACCTTTCTTTTCGGATTCTTAACATACTGAGCGTGAAAAACGGGCAATCTTCCTATCTTCCGTCGGTACGGACTCCGTCCGCCTGCGGAAACGCTCTTGCGAGAGCCACGGCGACTCAGCTCGACATTTTCGTCCTTGCCGATAAAATCGACCTGCCTTTTCAGGACAAAGCGGAGTTCCTGTCTTTGGAAAACCGCAAACTCGCCGTTCTGAATACCTTGCGACCGTAAAAATATTATCCCGAACCCGCCACTGACCGAATTCCCGAACCGCCGCAAACCGAAACCCTTTCGTATACAGCGACGGTTTCCGCAAAAAAATCAAGGTTTTTAACGGATAATTTCAATATCTTATTGACTTTTTTGCATAATATAAGCTAATATAACATATATAATATTTTATCGGTAGAATTCGGAGGTGTCGGTTGAAAAAGGCTTTTGCGATAATTCTCGTCCTTTCGCTTGCGGCGGGGCTTTGTTTTTGCGCGGCGGCTTGCGAAACGAAACAATTAAAAATAGTTTTTCTCGGCGACAGCATCGCGGAAGCGATAGCAGGACCGTCGCCGCTATCGGAGAGAGAAAATTACGGCTACTACGCCCTTATCGGAAAACGAAACGAGTACGTCTACGTCAACCGCTCCGTAAGCGGACACAAAACGAGCGATATGCTCGAATATATAAGCCGCGACGACGAAGACGCGATGATGACGGCTTCGCACTTAAAAACCGCCGATATTATACAAGTTTCTATCTTAGGAAACGATATATTACAGTCCGACATAAGCGGACTTTTAGTCGAACTTGTCAAACAATATCACGGCGAAATAGCCGAGGAAGACACCGCCAGAGAACAAATACTCGTTTCTTCCCGCATAAATTTTGCGGCTATCATCGCAAAACTGAAAGAAATCAACCCGTCTGCGAAAATTTTTATTCAGACCGTCTACAACCCCGTCTACGCAGGCTCTCCGATAGTCGGACAATCGGCAAAAAGTATCCTTACCGCCGAACCGTACAACTGCTCGGAAGACGATTTACGCGAATACAGCGACAAACTTTTGGCTACCCTTAACGACGTAATCTTTTCTTACCACGCCGAACACCCCGACGACTTTTATATAATCGACGTAAACAAAGCCTTTTCCGATATTTACGTCGCCGATAAGGAACGCGGAAAAAATCTTATCTTCCCCGACGGTATTCACCCGAGCAACGAAGGACACGCAGTAATCGCCGACCTTACCCAAAAGACCTTGGAAGACCTGGGACTCGCAAAACATACGAAAGCCTTGCGGAACAATAAAAAAATCCGCATAGAACAAATAAAACGCCTTTATCCCGAACTCGATTACTACAAGATAAAGAACGAAATAAACGACGCCGACACCAACGAAGAAGTGACGGAAATTTACTTCTCGGCAATAAACGGTCAATCGCCCGAATTAAATTAAGGAGGAAACGATATGAGAACGAAAAATCTTATGATTATGGCTTTGCTTATAATAATCGTGGCTCTCTGTTGCTGTTTCATTCTCCCCGGGTGCGACACGATAGTGCTTGACAAGGACTACTCTTTCTCTTTCGACGCGATTAAAACGACTATTTGCGAAATCCCCGGCATTCCGCTTTTCTTTGCAAACGGCAGCGGACTCGAACTGAAAAAGGACGGCAATTTATCCATTACCGTAATACTCGAGCCGACCGTATCGAAATTGCTCGAAGATATGAAATTCGACCTTTCGGCATTCGATCTCGACATGCTCATGACCTGCTACGCAAAACCGATGCTCCCGTGGTTCGACAGGCACGACCTGAAAGCGTCTTTCGACGCGTTGAAACAAAATCTCGGAGCGGAACTTATTTTAGACTACGAAGAAGAAGCCACTAAGAAGATTATCTCTTCGGTGGAAAACACGGGAAAACTTAATTCCGACTTTACCATTCCCAAAACTTTCGGCTTGCATTACACCGCCGAATATAAAGTGAAAAAACTTACTTCCGAAGACGGAAACGAATACTTAGCCCTTTACGTCGATAAGTATTCCGACGACGGAGAACCCTTTATTATAATAACTCTCGACGAAAACGAAAACGGTCAGAAAACCGCCAAAATCCGCATAGAATTCCTAAAAACGACGCTTTTCTTCGTGGAAAACGAAACGGCGGAAGAAGAATAACAGACCAAACGTTATGCGGAGTTTTTCCACTGCGAATTTCGGCAAAGCCGAACGAACACTTCCGACCACTCGTTATGCGGCTTGTGTGTTTCTTTGTTATCTTTCTTTTCACCCCGAAAAGAAAGTAAAAAGCTAATCGTATAAAAAAGACGAAATAGAACTACTATTCTATCCCGTCTCAATTTTCGTATCCGCAACTCAAAACCAACGGTTTTGAACTTCACTTTACCTTGCGTTCTGAGCTTTCCTTATATCAACCCTTCTTATCTTCCCGCTTATGGTCTTGGGAAGTTCGGTGACGAACTCGATTATTCGCGGATATTTATACGGAGCGGTGGCTTTTTTGACGTGGGTCTGGAGTTCTTTTTTCAGCTCTTCGCTCCCTGTGTAGCCCTTGGCAAGCACGATGGTGGCTTTTACTACCTGTCCCCTTACAGGGTCGGGCGCGCCTGTAACCGCACATTCCAGGACGGCAGGGTGCTCGTGCAACGCGCTTTCCACTTCGAACGGCCCTATCCTGTACCCCGAAGATTTTATTATATCGTCGGCTCTTCCTATAAACCAGAAATAGCCGTGTTCGTCGCGGTAAGCAAGGTCGCCCGTGTGGTGGTATCCGTCGCCTAAAAGTTTTTCGGTAAGTTCGGGGCTGTTGTGGTATTTGCAAAGAAGTCCACATTGCTTTTCACGGCGTTTTATTACGATTTCGCCCACTTCGCCCATTTCGACGTCGTTATAGTTTTCATCGACTAAATGAACGTCGTACAGTGGGCACGGTCTTCCCATGCTGCCGGGAACGATTTTCATATTCTTGAAAGTTCCCATTATTATGCTCGTTTCCGTCTGTCCGTACCCTTCGTAAATTTCACGTCCCGTCGCGTTAAAAAACTGTTTCCACACTTCGGCGTTAAGGGGTTCTCCCGCGGTGGAACAATGGATAAGGGAAGATAAATCGTACTTTGACAGGTCTTCTTTGACGAGATACCTGTATATGGTGGGCGGAGCGCAAAAGGTGGTTATTTTATATTCGGGGATATGTTTTAACAGGTCCGTCGGAGCAAAACGCCCGAAATAGTCGTATACGAAAAGCGCCGTACCGGCTATCCACTGTCCGTACAGTTTGCCCCAGCTGCACTTTGCCCAGCCCGTTTCTGCCGAAGTAAAATGCAATCCGTCGTCAACGACTCCGTGCCAGTATACGGCGGTGTAAATATGTCCGAGCGGATAAAGCTGATTATGCGCTACCATTTTCGGATACCCCGTCGTACCCGACGTGAAATAAATTAAAATTTCGTCGTTAATATCGGTGTCTACCCTTTCGAGTTTATCGGAAAAGTCGGCGAACGCATTATCGAAATCTATATATCCGTCCCTTTTTCCTATCGTAAAGTAAATCATATCGTCGGGCATATCCTTTTTCGCTTCGTCGATACATTTTATTACCGAGTCTTCGTTTATGGATACGAGCCCCTTGGCTCCGGCGCCGTTTATGCGGTAACTTATATCCTTAGGAGTAAGCATAAACGTGGCGGGTATAAGGACCACTCCTATCTTGTGGCAAGCCATGACGAGAACCCAGAATTCCCAACGCCGGTTTAGCATGCTCATTATTATATCGCCCTTTTTATACCCGTACGAAAGAAGCATATTCGCTATCTTATTGCTTAACTTCGATATATCGCCGAAAGTAAATATTTTTTCTTCCCCTTTGTCGTTACACCATACCAAAGCCCTTTTTTCGGGGCAGATACGCGCGTACTCGTCCACGACGTCGTATGCGAAGTTGAACTTATCGGGTACTTTAAGTTTGCAATTCGCCGCAAAATCGTCGTAATCGGCAAATTCGGTTCGGTCAAGATATCTGTTAAGTAAATTCATAAGTGTTCTCCGTTATATAAACAAAAAATCGGTTTCCTTCGCTTGCAAGAAAACCGATTTCCTTTCTTTTATTCGACTCGCAAGCAACGCAAAAATTATCCGCAAACCGTGACGACGGCGGGAATAACGGCTACGATGCTGACGATTATGGTGTTTACGCTGTTTATTTTCATTTCTTTTACCTGAATTTATCTTAGCATTGACTATAAACGCTTGTCAAATTTTTTATACCGCTTTTTGTATTTTTATACGGTAAATAAAACGTATTATCGCTTTATTCCCAACAAGTCTTTAATTACGACCGAAGATATGAGAAGTCCCGCGCTCGCAGGCATGAAAGATATACTGCTCGGCGTGCGGGTTTTTACCACCGGTTCTTCTTCCGAGTACACGACGGTAAGACTGTTTACTCCCCGTTTTCTTAACTGACTCCGAACCACTTTACACAAAGGACACACTTTCGTGTCTTTAATATCCGCAACCTTAAAGCCCGACGGGTTAAGTTTGTTGCCGCAAGCCATACAGCTTATTATCTTTATTCCTTTCTTCTCGGCGTACTCCGCAAGGGCAAGTTTCGCCGTCACGTTGTCGATACAGTCGGCTATATAGTCGTATTCTTCCAGACGGAAACTTTCTATATTTTCGGGGGTGAGAAATCGCTCTTCCGCAAAAAACTTTCCGTCGGGGTTTATATCTTCCGCCCGTTCTTTCATTACGGCGGCTTTGTTTTTCCCCAGCGTGGAATAAAGAGCCACTATCTGCCTGTTGAGATTGCTTTCCGCCACGACGTCGCCGTCGCAAAAAGTAATTTCTCCCACGCCGCTCCTTACGAGAGATTCGCAGACGTGACCGCCTACGCCACCCACTCCGAACACGATAACCTTACTTTCAGTAAGGTTAGTTATATCTCCGACCAAGCCGGTTAGCCTTGAAAACCTTTCCATATCTCTCCTATAACCGCAAAACAATCGGGTTTATATCGTACAGCTTTTTAAGAATAGAGCCGTCGATTTCCGCAAGCATATTGCTTATCGCGGCGGAATCTTCAAAACATTTCAACACCGCAAGCACAAGTAACAAAAACGCAAACGCTATCGCGGGGGCGAAAATCATTCCCAAAGTGCGGTTTATTACTTTCATGACTCCGTTATCCGCTTCGAACAGTCCGCAAATAAGTTTTACTATAATTATTCTCACTATCTGCGTCACGACAAACAACGCAACGTAATATATAATAACGCCCGCTTGAATTTTACCTAAAAACTCCCACTTGGCGGTTAGAATATCGTTAAGCTGTCCTACCCATTCGGTCATTTTCGGCGTGCCTAAAATCATTCCGCCGAACGCGACGCACACGAAAACGGATATAACAATCCCGAACACGCCGCTCGTGAAAGTCCTTAACGACTTCCCGAAGCCCCTTATATACCCTAATATAAGGAGCGCCACGCCTATCGCAATAAAGACAATGTCTACCGTCTGCATAAATCTCCTATGCTCCACAAAACCGGAGCTTTTCCGTTGGTTTTTACGGCTTCCGCCATAGATTTTAACGCCGTTATCGTAAACCCTAAGCTCGTCCCTTCGTAGCTTTTTACGAAACGTTCTTCTTCCACATCCTGTCCGCGTCCGTATTTAACGAACAGACAAATTATTTCCGCCGCGACTTTAAGCGGATACTTCATTTCTGCCGCGTCGCGCAAAATCACGAAAAAATCTTCGTGAAAAGTATTTTCCACTTCTTCCTTAAACTTTTTCAGCTTTTCGGCGGGAACCTTCTCTTTTTTTATCTTCTTCTTTATATTCTCTTCCGAGAACCGTCCGCGCCAACCTTGCCAACCTTTATCGAACGCCTTTCGTCCTTTTGTGACAATTTTTTCACGTGAAACGTTTTGGTCGTTTTTCATTTTTTCTTACTCCGTATAATCCTTATCCATGGTTATTATAAGGCTTATTCTCGAATCTCTCGCCTTTATTCTGTCTATAAGCGCCGTCGCGAGCTGTTCGTCTTTTATCCTGTACCCGTACGGCGTAACAAGGTCGAAAATTACGTTTATGCTGTTTTCGCCCCACACCACCCGGAAATCGTGAAAGTTAAGTTGCGGGTCGATAGCGGTCAGTTCTTCCTTTACGAGAGCTTTCAGCTTTTCCACCCGTTTGTCGTTCACTATCACGGGGTCCATGTGGATGACCATATTCACGCCGTGTTTTAACATGTTCTTTTCTATCCCGTCGATAAGTTCGTGACTTTCCATTATATCGACGGAAGCGTCCACTTCGACGTGTACCGACACAAAATATCTGTTCGGACCGTAATTGTGCGCGATAAAGTCGTGGATCCCTTTCACTCCGTCGTACGAAAGAAGTATATCCTTTATCTTCTTTACGAATTCGGGATCGGGCTTTTCTCCTAACAGCGGACTCATGGTTTCTTTGACGAGCTTTACGCCGTTCACTATAATAAAGACCGCCACGAGTACGCCCGCGTAAGCGTCGAGTTCTATCTTGACAAAGTACGCTACTATCGCGCAGATAAGAACCGCCGCCGTAGAAATCGTATCGTTAAGGCTGTCTACCGCCGCCGCGTGCAAAGAACCGGAATTTATCTTCTTAGCCGTTTTGCGATAGTAAAAGTACATAAACACCTTTACGAGTATCGACGCGGCAAGAACTATCATCGTTATTATCGAAGCGTCGGATTTCCCGTTGCCGACGATTTTTTCTATCGAATTCCGTCCTAATTCTATTCCGAGAAAAAGCACGATAAAGGCAATAACGAGTCCCGTGATGTATTCGTAACGGGCGTGTCCGAAGGGGTGATCCTTGTCGGCGGGTTTGTTCGCCCACCTGAAACCCAGCAAATTAACGACGGAAGAACCCGCGTCGGTAACGTTGTTAAATCCGTCGCCGAGTACAGCTACGCTGTTAAAGATAAGACCTGCCGCTATTTTTGCTCCGCTTAAAAGGACGTTCAGGAATATCCCCACCGCCGCCGCAAGCACGCCGTATGCGTTGCGGACTTTCGGGTCGTCCGTGTTTTTATAGTTTTTTATGAAAACTTTTTCCAGCATCGTTTTATCTCTCTCCCGACTATAATCATATCACTTTGCCGCCGGTTTTACAAGTAAACGCAATATTGCGTAGAAATAATAACATTTTGCAAACTACGTTTGCAAACGAAAATTTTTCTTCCCGAAAACCGACGAGTGTGCTAATATATAGATATGCGTTTATGCGGCGCCGCGAAAAAATTTTTCGAAAAAATTATTTTTTTGCGTAACCTTTTCTTTCCGAAAGCGTCTTATTTGCGAAAACACCTTAAAGGAGGACTCGTTATGAAAAAGGCAACACTTATAATAATCTCCGTTCTGGCAATAGTAGCGACGGCGTTCGCGCTTATAGCGTGCGACAATTCGGTTAAAAACTCAAAGACGTTAAAAACGGCGGCGTTCGCGGCGGTAGGCGCTACCGAATCCGACGTGGAATACGTCGTGGTAAACGAAACCGAAACCGGTTCCGAAGTGGAATTCGTGATAAGCGGCGTAAAATACAACGTTTATCTCGACGTACAGAACAACCCCGTAAAACTTAAAATAAACGACGCGGAAATAGCGATAAAGGACGCGCCCGTACTGCCCACTTCTCCTAACGCAACGTATATAGGCGCGGATAAGGCTCTCGAAGCGGCGTTGTCCGACGCGGGACTTACGAAAGAAGCCGTGACGAAAACGGAAGTGGAACTCGATTTCGACGACGGAAAATACCTGTACGACGTGGAATTCACTTACGGACAGACGGAATACGAATATAAAATAAACGCAACGGACGGAAGCGTGTACCTGCTCGAAATAAACGGCGTGACGGTAAAAGAACCTACCGTTTCGGGCAAAACCTTCATAGGTACGGAAGCCGCCAAAGAAAAAGCTCTGACCGCTGCGAACGTATCCGCCGAAAAAGCGACTTTCACCAAAGTTAAATTAGACTCCGACCACGGCGTATACGTCTACGAAATAAAGTTTACCGCCGACGGCACGAAGTACGAATACGAAATAAACGCAGAAACCGGCGACGTAATAAAATTTGAAACGGACGGCGGCAAAACGGGACAACCCGGCAACGCCGAAGACGTCGAAAAAGCCAAGTCGATAGCTCTCGCTCACGCCGGCGTATCCGCCGACAAGGCTACCTTTACCGAAATAAAACTCGAAGCGAAACGCGGCGTAAAGGTCTACGAAATCGAGTTTATTGCGGAAGGATACGAATACGAATACGAAATCAACGCCGCCACTTTCGAAATAATCTCGGCAGAAAAGGATATAGACGACTAATTTTATGCGAAGCGACGTAGTGGAAGAATTATTCAAAGCGCATTATAACGGCGCCCTTCTTTACACGGCGTCGCTTTGCAAAAACTTCGCGCTGGCGGAAGACGTGGTGTCGGAAGCTTTCTTCAAAGCCCTGTCGTCCGCCGACGCAGACAATTTCAAAGCGTGGCTGTTTGCGGTGTGCCGAAACGCCGTTTTTTCGTTGAAACGCAAAAAGCTCCGCCAAGTAGCCCTTACCGTCGACTACGCCGACGACAACGAGTCCGTCGTCGACAAAATTATAAAAGACGAGCGATACGCCGCCCTTTACAGAGCCGTTTCGCTTCTGCCCGACCACTATCGCGAAGCGATAACTTTATTTTATTTTGAAGAAATGTCTATAAAAGACGTCGCAAAAATAACGCAAAAGAGCGAAAACGCAACGAAAGTAACCCTTATGCGTGCGAGAGAAAAATTAAAATCTATTTTGGAGATGAAAAATGAACTTTGAACAGACCTATAAAAAGTACCTTGACGGCACAGCGACGGACGAAGAAAAAGCCTTCGTCGAAAGCGAAATAAAAAAATGTAACGACCTTTTCGCCGTCATCGAAAGACAAGGAGCCCCCGCGCCAAAAACCGCTCCCGTGGCGGACGAAACGGTAAAGAAAGCGAAAAAGCGTTTCTCCGTCCGTCAGACAATCCGCACCGTTATCGTATCCTTAATAGTGGCGATAGTCGTAGTGGGAGCAATATTAGGCGGAGTGTTCGGCTCGGCGGGAGCTTACGCAAAAAAGAACCTTTCCGTAAACAAAGCGCAGGCAGAATCCATAGCGATAGCCTTCGTCGCGGACAATTACCGCTCCGCGGGCAAAATCGTAGTCACTTCCTGCGAAAGAGAATTGCGGATGAAATCGAAACTGTCCCATTCGGTATACGTCTACGAAATAGAAGTGTTTAACGGGCTTGCAGAGTTCGACCTTATAGTCGACGGCAAAAGCGGACTCGTCTATATGGAATAATTTTACTTTATTTTATCCGTTTTTTACTCGGTCGACGTTTGACTATATAAAAATACGGACATAGAATAGAACCGTAAACGAAAACAAGGAACGTACGAAATGAAAAAAGCTAATCTTTACTTTTACTACTACTTTTACTTTAAGTCATAGTAATTCGCTACGATAGCTTTTGTGTTGATAAAAAAATGAAAGTTCATCGTAGCGGGATGAACTTTTTTATTCCGGAAAACGGAGATTAGGAAAAATGAAACGGATTGCGGCAAACGCCTTTTATTACTACTATTACTTTTTTAGAAATCGGGTTATTCAGGCTACGATAAGTTTTCCGTTGACAAAAACACGAACGCAAAAACCTGTCGCAGCCGGCAGGTTTTTTTAATAAACGAATAATTTAGGAGAAACCATTATGAAAAAGACACTTAAACGCATTACGTTAATCGTTCTTACCCTGCTCGTCGCGGCGATAGCCGTCCTGCCTCTCGCCGCCTGCACGCAGTCGACCGACTTCACCGTAGGCATAATTCAGCTTGCTCCCCACGTCGCTCTCGACAAAGCCACGCAAGGGTTTATCGACGGACTTACCGAAGAGATGAACAAGGCGGGCAAGACCGTCAAGTTCGATTTACAGAACGCGCAGGGCGATTCCGCTACCTGTCCCACGATAGTAAACAGTTTCGTAAGTAAAAACGTGGACCTTATTATGGCTAACGCCACCGCCGCTTTGCAAGCCGCCGCGAACGCCACCGTAAATATCCCCATACTCGGCACGAGCGTAACCGAATACGGCGTGGCTCTCGGAATAAAGGACTTCAACGGCACCGTCGGCGGAAACGTGTCCGGGACGAGCGACCTTGCTCCCCTTTCCGAACAGGCTCAGATGATATTAGACCTTTATCCGTCGGCTCAAAAAATAGGACTCCTTTACTGCTCCGCAGAACCTAACTCCAAATATCAGGTAGAAGCGGTAAAAAGTATTCTCGAAGCCGCGGGAAAAACGGCGACCTTATTTTCTTTCAGCGACAGCAACGATTTAAGTTCCGTCTGCACCGACGCGGTAAGTAAAAGCGACGCTTTATACGTCCCCACCGACAACACCGTCGCTTCCAATACGGAAACCATAAATAACGTTTGTCAAGGAAAAATCCCCGTGTTCTCGGGCGAAGAAGGCATCTGTGCCGGTTGCGGCGTGGTTACCCTTTCGATAAGCTACTACAATATCGGCGTAAAGACCGGCAAAATGGCTGCGGAAATTCTCCTTAACGGCGCGGATATATCGACTATGCCCATAGCCTACGACGACGCTCCCGTAAAGAAGTTCGTAAAGAGCCGTTGCGAAGCCTTCGGAATTACCGTTCCGTCCGATTATGTCGAAATCGCGGAATAATATAAGGGGTACTTATGAGTATACTAAACGCACTCCCCGGCGCAGTCGCGCAAGGACTCATCTGGGGCATAATGGCAATAGGTGTGTTCATCACCTTCAAAATTCTCGATTTCGCCGATCTGAGCGTAGACGGTTCTATATGTACCGGCGCGGCGGTAAGCGCAATGCTAATCCTTTCCGGCGTCAATCCGTACCTTTCTTTACTCGTAGCTTTCCTTGCGGGAGCTGCGGCGGGATTAGTCACGGGTCTTCTTCACTGCGCGATGGGAATACCGCCCATTCTGTCGGGTATCCTTACCCAACTTATGCTTTGGTCGGTAAACCTTAAAATTTTAGGTCAGGCAAACCGTTCCATAAATTCCCGTACCTACGCCGTAGCGGTATCCCAGCTCGACATCGGAATGGCTATTCTCGTACTTTTCATTATGATAGCGGTTCTGGTCGGAATACTTTATTGGTTTTTCGGAACGGAAATCGGAGCTTCGATAAGAACGACGGGCAGCAACGAACATATGAGCAAGGCTCAGGGAATAAACACGAGCGTAACGAAAATTCTCGCCCTTATGCTCTCCAACGGCATAGTCGCGTTTTCGGGAGCGTTGCTTGCGCAGTATCAGGGTTTCGCCGATATAAATATGGGCAGGGGCGCGATAGTAATAGGTCTCGCCGCTGTCATAATAGGCAACGCCGTCTTCGGAAAACTGTGCCGAAATTTCGCTTTCAAATTGGCAAGCGTCGGTATCGGCGGCATAATTTATTATATCGTATATCAGATTATAATAACTTTGGGCTTCGACACCGATTTGCTTAAACTGTTGTCGGCGGTAGTGGTAGCCGTATTCCTTTCCGTGCCGTACCTTACGAAAAAATATTTCAACAAACCCAAAAAGGAGAAGAAAAATGTTGGAGCTAAATAACGTAACGAAAATATTTAACAAAGGTACTCCTAACGAAAAGATAGCCTTAAACAACGTGAGTTTAACCTTGCGGGACGAAGATTTCGTAACGATAATCGGCGGCAACGGCGCGGGGAAATCCACCCTTATGAACATAATTTCGGGCAAAATGAAACCCGATTCGGGCAGAATTCTCATAGACGGCAAGGACATAACGAACATGAGCGAACATAAACGCGCAAAATTTTTCGGAAGAGTCTTCCAGGACCCCCTTATGGGTACGGCGGCTAATATGCTCATAGAAGAAAACCTTTCCGTCGCTTCCTTACGCGGAAAACGCAGAACCCTACGCTTCGGTATCAGCAAAAAAGAACGTGCTAAGTATAAGGAATTACTTAAAGAACTCGATTTGGGACTCGAAGACAGACTGAAAACCGAAGTCGGACTCCTTTCGGGCGGACAAAGACAGGCGTTAACCTTGCTTATGGCGTCGATGAACAACCCTAAACTATTGCTTCTCGACGAACACACCGCCGCTCTCGACCCGAAAACTTCGGCAAAAGTCCTTGCAATAACCGATAAGATAGTCAACGAAAACCGCCTTACCACCCTTATGATAACCCATAATATGCACGACGCCATTATCCACGGCAACCGCCTTATTATGATGAACAACGGCGAAATCGCTCTCGATATATCGGGCGAAGAAAAAAATAACCTTACCGTAAAATCATTGCTCGACCGCTTCGACGGAATGGCGAGCGACAGATTGCTGTTGTAACACGGTTTCACCGTGTTAGTTAATTGCCAAACTCGTTTGGCGTTAAATGCCCTTACGGGCGTTAATTGCCACTTGCGTGGCGTTAATTTCCAAAGCTAACGCTTCGGAGTTATGGATACAATTTTTATAAGGAATAGAGTTTATCTGTGCCTTTTTTGCTATCCTTAACGCCGAAATCTATGATTTTGGCAATTAACGCCACGCAAGTGACAATTAACCTAATAAACAAAAGCGGAATAGAACCTATATACTCTACTCCGCTTATATTTTTATCCGTAACGCCGAAATCTTCGATTTTGGCAATTCACGCCCGTAAGGGCAATTAACTCCGCTCCGCAAGGAGTGGAAATTAACGCCACGCAGTGGCAATTAACTTATCTTTATGTGGTCGGGAATTTTATTCCCATTCAATGGTTGCCGGCGGTTTCGACGTCACGTCGTAAACTACGCGGTTGACGAATTTTACTTCGTTGACTATTCTCGACGAGATTTTTACCATTACGTCGTGCGGAATATCCGCCCAGTCGGCGGTCATTCCGTCCACGCTCGTGACCGCACGCAAAGCTACGGTATAGTCGTAAGTTCTTTCGTCGCCCATTACTCCTACAGAGTGCATTCCGGTAAGGACGGCGAAGTATTGCCATATCTCTCTGTCAAGTCCCGCTAAGGCTATTTCTTCACGGAAGATAGCGTCGGCGTCCTGAACTATTTTTATTTTCTTTCTCGTAATATTGCCGATTATTCTTACGGCTATTCCCGGACCGGGGAAAGGCTGACGATTTACGATATTTTCGGGCAAGCCGAGTTCCAAGCCTAAGACTCTGACTTCGTCCTTAAACAGGCTACGGAGCGGTTCGATAATTTCCTTAAAGTCCACTACCGACGGAAGTCCGCCCACGTTGTGGTGGCTCTTTATTACCGCGCTCTTTCCGAGTCCGCTTTCTATTACGTCGGGATAAATAGTTCCCTGCACGAGATAGTCCACTTTACCTATCTTTTTCGCTTCTTCGCTGAACACGTCGATAAACGCTTTGCCGATAATCTTTCTCTTCTTTTCGGGTTCTTTTACCCCTTGAAGAGCTTTAAGGAAGTATTTTTGCGCGTCGATTTTTTTGAGATTCATTCCCATTCCGTCCTTAAACACGCTCATTACTTCGTCGGCTTCATTCTTACGGAGAAGACCGTGGTCTACGAAAATACAGGTAAGGTTGTCGCCGACAGCCTTATGTAAAAGGGTAGCCGCCACCGCACTGTCCACGCCGCCGCTCATAGCGCAAAGGACCTTTCCGTCGCCCACTTTTTCTCTTATCTTGTTTATTTGTTCCTGCGCGTAATCGTCCATTCTCCAATCGCCGTTTGCCTTGCAGACTTTGTAAAGGAAGTTCTTTAATATTTCCGTCCCCTGCTCGGTATGTACGACTTCGGGGTGGAACTGAACGGCGTAGATATTTCTGTCGGCGTTCTCGTACGCGGCGATTTTACAGGTATCGGTGCTTGCCGTAACGCGGAACCCGTCCGGAAGTTCCTGCACCTGGTCGGTGTGGCTCATCCAGCAATAGTTTTCCTTTCTTATCCCGTCGAAAATTACGCTGTCGCCGTAGTTTATTTTTCTCTTGCCGTATTCTCTCGTTTCCGCTTTCCCGACTTTGCCGCCGAGTTCAAAGGCGGTAAGTTGCATTCCGTAGCATATTCCGAGTACGGGTACGCCCAAAGAGAAAATTTCTTTATCCACTCTCGGAGCTCCTTCCGCGTTCACGCTCGACGGTCCGCCGGTAAAGATTATTCCTATCGGGTCGTAACCTTTTATTCTCTCTATCGACGTATCCGCCGGTAAAAGTTCGGCGTAGACGTTCAGATTTCTTACTCTGCGGACGATAAGCTGATTATACTGTCCGCCGAAATCTATTACGATAACGGTTTGTTTCTTCATTAGTTCTCCTTTTTCAGTAGGTTTCTACGTAGCTTTCTCTGTCTGCTCCGACGGAAACGTATTTTATCTTACAATTGGTTGCTTTTTCTATAAATCTGACGTATTCCTGCGCCTTAGCGGGGAGTTCTTCAAACTTTCTGCACTTGGATATGTCTTCTTTCCATCCGTCCATATATTTATAAACGGGTTTCGCTTTTGCGAGAGCTTCTCCCGACGGGAACTTGTCGGTGGTTACTCCGTCCACGTCGTAAGCTACGCATACGGGGATTTTGTCAAGGTAGGAAAGTACGTCGAGTTTTGTTAACGCGATTTCGTCCGCTCCCTGCATCTTTATACCGTACCTGGACGCAACCACGTCGAAACCGCCTACTCTTCTCGGTCTGCCGGTAGCCGCTCCGTATTCTCCGCCCGCGTCGCGCAAGGTCTGTCCTTCTTCTCCGAACAGTTCGCAGGTGAAAGGTCCTTCCCCTACGCAGCTCGAATAGGCTTTCATTATTCCCGTAACCTTATCGAGTTTCTTAAACGGTATACCCGCTCCGATAGGAGCGTACGCCGCTATCGTGTTACTCGATGACGTGTACGGATAAATACCGAAATCGATATCGCGTAAAGCTCCGAGCTGAGCTTCGAACATAACCGACTTGCCGTCGTCTATTGCCGAGCTAAGGTATTCGGTAACGTCGCAAACGTAATCCTTAAAGGGAAGAGCGTAGGTACGGAGCCATTCCATCATGTCTTCGGTCTTAACCTTTTCGCTGCCGTATCCGCCGTTTACGGTAAGGTTTTTCCATTCCACTATCGGAGCAAGTTTCTTTTCGATGCAGTCGAAGTGGAGAATATCGCCCATTCTCAAAGTCTTTTTCATATACTTATCTGCGTACACGGGAGCGATACCCCTTCTCGTAGAACCGAACTTAGCGTCGCCGAGTCTGTCTTCTTCAAGGCAGTCGAGTAAAACGTGATATGGCATACAAATGGTCGCTCTGTCGCTTATTTTAAGATTTTTCGGGCTGATTTCGACCCCTTTCTTGCGGAGATTTTCCACTTCCTTGTAAAGGTGCGCCACGTCGATTACCATACCGTTGCCCATGACGTTGACGGTTTCCGGACGTAAAATTCCCGACGGGAGCAGGTTGAGAATGACTTTCGTTTCTCCGTTTATTACGGTGTGACCTGCGTTGTTACCGCCCTGATAACGGCAAACCACGTCGAACTTTTCGCTCAACAAGTCCACCATTCTGCCTTTGCCTTCGTCGCCCCAGTTGATGCCTACTATTGCGTTTAACATATTTTTTCTCCTTTTTGTATCGTGCTATACGCTGATTTTTACGTTCACACCCAGTAAAGAAGCGTTCTTCTCCAACACGGGCGTAACGAATTTTTGTATGAAGTCTTCGGTCTGTTCTTCCGCTATTCCCGTAAACGAGAATCCGTCCAGCACCTTGTTAAGTTCTTCTTTCGTAATACCGAAAGCCTTATCCGCGGCGATTTTTTCGAGAATATCGTTATCTCCGCCGTTTAATTTTATGTTTTTTGCCGTTTCCACCGACAGTTTTCTTATCTCTTCGTGAAGTGCCTGCCTGTCGCCGCCCTTTTCCACGCAGTACATAAGTATGTTTTCCGTCGCCATAAAGGGGAGTTCTTCCCGCAAGTGCTTTTCCGCCATCTTCGGATAAACGATTCCGTTGTCAACGATGTTTATATACAAAGAAAGTATCCCGTCCACCGCTAAAAAAGCTTCGGGAACGGATATTCTTCTGTTAGCCGAGTCGTCGAGAGTGCGTTCAAACCATTGACTTGCCGCGGTGAAAGCGGGGTTTTGTAAGTCTGCTATAACGAACCTTGCTAAAGACGCTATTCTTTCGCTTCTCATCGGATTACGCTTGTATGCCATTGCGGAAGAGCCTACCTGTCCGCTCTCGAACGGTTCGTCGAACTCTTTAAGGTGCGAAAGAAGTCTTATATCGGACGAGAACTTAGCCGCGCTCTGCGCTATCTCGGACAAGACCGCAAGGACGTTGAAATCTACCTTTCTCGAATAGGTCTGCCCCGAAACGGGATAACAACCGGGGAAACCTGCCTTTTCGGCAATTAAAACTTCGAGTTTTTTCACCTTTTCGCCGTCGCCGTTAAATAGAGTAAGAAAACTTGCTCCCGTGCCGGTAGTGCCTTTACAGCCGAGAAGTCTTAATCTGTCAAGCTGAAAATCGAGATTGTCAAGGTCGAATAAAAGGTCCTGAAGCCATAAAGTAGCGCGTTTTCCTATCGTAGTAGGTTGCGCCGCCTGAAAATGGGTGTACGCCAAAGTGGCGGTCGATTTATGTTTTTTCGCAAAACAAGCTACCGAAGCTATAAGGTTAAGAAGTAACTTCCTTATCCTCAAAAGTCCTTCTCGCATTACGATTATATCGGTGTTGTCGCCGACGTAACAGGAAGTCGCTCCGAGATGGATAATGGGTCTTGCCTTAGGGCAAACGTCGCAATAGGCGTGAAGATGCGCCATAACGTCGTGCCTTAACTTACTTTCGTACTCCTTAGCCTTGTCGAAATCGATATCGTAGATATGCTCTTTCATCTCGGCTATCTGCTCGTCGGTGATGGGCAAACCGAGTTCTTTTTCGCTTTCGGCTAAATAAACCCACATTTTTCTCCAGGTGGAGAACTTTTTGTCGGAAGAAAAAATTCTTTTCATTTCGTCGCTCGCGTATCTTACGCAAAGCGGATTTTCGTAAAACTCTGACATAAAATCCTTTGGTACTTTCGGGTAATTTTACCCCGACCGTTTTTCATAATAACATATTTATCGCCGTCGTCAAAATATCTTAAAGATATTTTTTTTAATTTTCCGAAAATAACGGAGCGGAGTATATTTCTCCGCTCCGAATTTTCATTTATTTTCTTAACGCGTTTTCTATAAGTCCGGTAAACAAGGGGTGGGGCTTATTGGGACGGCTCTTGAATTCGGGGTGGAACTGCACGCCGACGAAGTAACGGTTTTTGTCGTTTTCTATCGTTTCCACGATGTATCCGTCGGGACTGGTTCCGCCGATTACGAGACCTTTTTCGATAAGTTCGTCTCTGAATTCGTTGTTGAATTCGTAACGGTGTCTGTGGCGTTCGTAAATTTCCTTTTCGCCGTAGTATTTATATAGCGTGGTGTTTTCGGCGACTTTACAAGGATACGCTCCTAATCTTAACGTGCCGCCCTTGTCCACTTCGTCGTTTTGGTCGGGCAAAAAGTCGATTACTTTATGCTTGCTCGTCGGGTCGAATTCTCCCGAATTTGCGTCGGTCATTCCGCATACGTTGCGGGCGAATTCTATTACCGCGGTCTGCATACCTAAACATATTCCGAGATAGGGGACGTCGTGTATTCTCGCGTACTTCGCGGCGAGAATTTTTCCTTCTATTCCCCTGTTTCCGAACCCGCCGGGAACGAGTATTCCGTCGGCTTTGCTCAAAACTTCTTCGTAATTGTCTTCGGTAAGGGCTTCGCTGTCCGTCCAAAGGATATTTACCTTAGCTCCGCACCAATAACCTGCGTGACGGAGAGCTTCCGCCACCGAAAGGTACGCGTCGTGCAAGGCTACGTATTTTCCTACTATCGCGATATTGACTTCCGATTTAAGGTTCTTTATCCTTTCCACCATATGTTTCCACTCGGTAAGGTCGGGTTCTTTCGTTTCTATGCCGAGTCTGCGGCACACAACTTCGGAAAACTTGCTTTCTTCGAGCATAAGGGGAGCTTCGTAAAGTATCGGCAAGGTTCTGTTTTCTATTACGCAGTCTTTCTGAACGTTGCAGAAAAGGGCGATTTTGTTAAAGATACTCTCTTCGAGCGGTTCGTCGCAACGAAGAATTATTATATCGGGGTTTATTCCCATGCCCTGCATTTCTTTAACAGAATGTTGGGTAGGTTTGCTCTTGTGTTCGTCGCTTCCCGAAAGGAACGGAACGAGAGTAACGTGAATAAAAAGGCTGTTTTCTCTGCCTACTTCGAGAGATATCTGTCTTACCGCTTCGATAAACGGCTGCGACTCGATATCCCCTATCGTACCGCCGATTTCGGTAATAACGACGTCGGCGTCGGTCTCTCTGCCCACTCTGTACACGAACTCCTTGATTTCGTTCGTCACGTGGGGAATAATCTGCACGGTAGAACCTAAATATTCGCCCCGTCTTTCCTTATTAAGTACGTTCCAGAACACCTTTCCCGTGGTAAGGTTGGAATACTTATTTAAGTTTTCGTCGATAAAACGTTCGTAATGTCCCAAATCCAAATCGGTTTCCGCGCCGTCTTCCGTGACGAAAACTTCTCCGTGCTGATATGGACTCATAGTGCCGGGGTCCACGTTTATGTACGGGTCGAGCTTTTGCGCCGCCACCTTTAACCCGCGCGCTTTCAACAGTCTGCCTAACGACGCCGCGGTAATGCCTTTGCCTAAGCCCGATACGACGCCGCCCGTTACGAAAATGTACTTTTTCATGTTTTCTTCCTTTATATGTGTTTAGTAGTATGTTTTTATTATTTCTTTTGCAATAACCGACCTTTTCACGCACCTGTCCATAGCCTGTTTTTCTATGTATTTGTGCGCTTCTTCTTCGTTAAGCGACAGTTTCGTTATAAGAAGAAGTTTCGCCCGCGACACGAGCTTAATTTCTTCCATCTTTTCCTTTACGCTCGCCGTGGCTCTCACTGCCCGTAGGAGTCTTTCGTTGGTCGCGACGGTAAAGTTAATCGCTCTCGTAAACGACTGCGCCGTGACGGGCTTCGGCAGGCAATAAGCGCCGATTTTTTCGGTGGAGTACGCCACTCCGTCGTATATGTCGCTTTTTACCAGAACCAACACCCCCGTGCAGGGTTTTTTCACCGCTTCTTCGGCTAAATCGGTGCCGAATTCGTCTTTTAACGGACAGTTTATAATAACGACGTCGTAGTCTTTCTCTTCGAGTTTCCGCCTGCCTTCGGCTCCGCTTTTAGCGACGTCCGAAAAGTACCCGTCGTCAAGGTATCTCCTGAAAAACTCTTCGCCCTTTTCCGACGAAGAAATTATAAGAACCTGTTTTTCCGTCCGTTTAAGCATAGTTTTATTTCATTTTATCCACTATTCTCTTCGGCAGATATTTGTTAACGAACTCGCTTTCATACGCCGTCTTTTTTGCTTTTTCAAGACTTTCGGGGAGTTTTTCTCCGCTCATTTCGTAAGCGTTATTTACGGTTTCCTCCACTAAGGCAAGTTTATCCTTTATTCCTTCCAGCCCCGCGTAAATAATAAGGGCGTAGACAAGGTAAACGTTGCTTTTTCCGTCGGGAGAACGCAGTTCGAACCGTTTTTCGCCGCCGTTTGTAGCGGGAATTCTCACAAGGCACGACCTGTTTTCCCTGCCCCAACCGACAGCTTTCGGAGCTTTCTTTTCGCCTAATCTTTTATAAGAACTTTCCGTCGGGTTAAGGAAAGCGGTAATTTCTTTTATTCTGCGCAGAACGCCCGCGAGAAAACGGGAAAAGGTCTTTTCGTCGCCCCCTTTTACCGATACGTTGACGTGCATACCGCTGCCCGGTTCGCCGTCGATAGGTTTCGGGTCGAACGTCGCGTAAAAACCGTTTTTGTAGGCTATCGACTCGGTAGCGTTCTTGAAAATAACAGCGTGGTCGGCGGAAGACAGAGCGTCGGAATACTTGAAGTCTATTTCGTTCTGCCCCGGTCCTTCTTCGTGGTGGGAACATTCCGGACTAAGCCCCATTTCTTCTATCGTAAGGCATATTTCACGGCGTAAATTTTCTCCCCTGTCGGCGGGAGCGACGTCCATATATCCCGCATTGTCGCAGGGAATATCGGTTTTTTCGCCGTTTTCGTCGGTCTTGAAGACGTAAAATTCAAACTCCGCGCCCACTTCGACGTCGAGATTGTATTCTTTGGATTTAAGGACGGCTTCTTTTAAGATACGACGAGAATCGAGTTCGTACGGTCTGCCGTCGGGGTACTTTATATCGCAGAAAAGCCTTATTACCTTGCCGTGCGACGGGCGCCAGGGCAAAAGGGTGAGAGTATCGGGGTCCGGAAAAAGAAAAAGGTCTGATTTCTCGACGAGCTCAAACCCTTTTATAGCCGAGCCGTCGAACGCTACGCCGCGCTCAAAGGCTCTTTTCAGTTCTTCCGGCATTACGGAGAGGTTTTTAAGGTTACCGCCGAGGTCGCAAAACGCGAGGCGGATAAACTTGACGTCCTCTTCTCTGACGTATTCCATTACGTCGTTTACCGTATATTTCATCGTATTCCTCCCAATGTAAAATCAGTTTTCTACGTACAACTGTCGATACGGATTATTCGAATCGGGAGTAAGCAAAAAGAACTTACCTCCCGAAAGTTCGGTTTTGTCTTCGTCGAAACAATCGCAATACTTCTCTATATGCTTCTTTATTTCGTTAAGCTCTTCCGCCGTCGCTTCGGTGACTCTTACCTGCTTCGGCAGCGGATATCCGAGCTTTTCGCTCCTTATAAATATTTTTCCGCCGTGCATTCCCGTACCGCAAAATCTGCCCACGGGGTATTCCGCGTCGTTCTTGTTAAGAACAATTATCAGTCCGCCCGCCTGGTACTCTCCAAGAAAACTACCCGCCGTACCGCCTATTACCATAACGGGTATCTTGTCGGCGTAAGCCTTCATATGTATCCCCGCGCGGTATCCGACGTCGTCTCTGACGTAAATTTCGCCGCCGCGCATAGCGTATCCCAAGGCGTCGCCCGCCGAACCTTCGATTACTATCTTTCCGTCGTTCATCGTGTCGCCTACGGCGTCCTGCGCGTTGCCGCGGACTACTATCTCGCTCCCGTCGAGATAAGCCCCGAGTGCGTTGCCGGGCGTGCCTTCGATTTCTATCCGTTGTCCGTCCGAACCGCTCCCGATAAATCTCTGACCGGAACAATTCATTATCATTATACATTTTCCCGCCGTTCTAATCAACTCATTGAGAGAATCAAACCGTAAATTTTTTGCGTCAATTATTTCCATTTTCATACCTGCCAAAAACTATTTTTTCGTCGGCTCCGCTGTGTTTTGCGGAAGATTTTTCATTGAAGTTCCGTAAAGCACTGCGCTTAGGACGCTCGGAGTGGCATAAGGGTAGGGATTTTGACCGAAAATCA
>DJPE01000096.1:89308-90581 GCA_002439705.1 Christensenella sp. UBA6420 | reverse complement strand
GAAAAGCGTTCTTTAAGGGCGTAGCTATAAATAATTCGAAAGAAATGGTATTGTTTGTCGGACGAATAATCGGCATATTTTACAGACCAAGGATGAAAAAACATGAGAATTGACTTATATTTGGCTAACAGCGGAGCGGTTTCGTCAAGGACGAGAGCCGCCAACCTTATAGACTTAGGCAGGGTTACCGTAAACGGCAAAGTCGTGACGAAGGCTTCTCTCGACGTGAGCGACGAAGACAGCATAATAATAACCGAAGATTACGAAGCGTCTCTCGGCGGACTTAAACTTAAAGAAGCGTTGGAAAAGTTCGGCGTTTCGTGTAAAGACAAAATTTGTATGGACGTAGGGGCTTCTAACGGCGGTTTTACCGACGTTCTGTTGAAAAACGGAGCGAAAACGGTATTTGCGATAGACGTAGGCGACTGCGCTTTGCCGTCTGCGTTGGCTAAAGACGAAAGGATTGTCGTTATGGATAAAACGAACGCTCGTTATCTCGGAAAAGATAATTTTGCCGTAACGCCCGATTTTGCAGTAATCGACGTAAGTTTTATTTCGTTAAAACTGATTTTGCCGTCAGTTAAGTCGGTTATGGAACGAAACGGCGAAATAATAGCTTTAATCAAACCGCAATTCGAGTGTGAGAAAAGAGATTTAAGCAAGAAAGGGATATTAGTTGATAAAAAGAAACGGGATAAAATACTTTCCGATATGCAGAGTTTTTGTCAAAATTCAGGTTTCTCCGTAGTAGGGGTAATTCCTGCGCCGCATCCGTTCGATAATAAAAATCAGGAGTATCTTATTTACTTAAAAATTGCATAAATCATTGCATATTATAAAAATATATACTATAATATTCATATTATGAGAGCTTTAAGCATAAATTCGATGCGAAGAGCAAAAAGTACAATGACTAAGGGGAAAATAACTATGGCAGTATCGAGAATCGAAAGACAAAACGCGATAGCGAAAATTATTGCGGAAACCGAAATCAACACGCAGAACGAACTCGTAATCGAACTTAATCGCAAGGGTTTTAACGTGACGCAAGCGACCGTAAGCAGAGATATTAACGATATGGGACTTGTAAAAATTGCTGGAAAAGTTAAGAAATTCCGTTACGCATTACATAGCAGCGACCAAAAGCTGAACAAGCTTTCTACGCTTTTTAAGGAAAGCGTAATATCTATGGATACGGCAATGAACCTTATCGTAATAAAAACTTACGACGGAAGCGCGAACGCGGCGTGTTTGTTACTCGACAAACTGAATT
>DJPE01000096.1:80474-89300 GCA_002439705.1 Christensenella sp. UBA6420 | reverse complement strand
TAATATAGTCGGTACTCTTGCTGGCGACGATACAATAGTTGTTATTGTCAAGACTCTCGAAGATGTACCCGCAATTTTCGGCACGTTGAAAGAATATCTGTAAAAGAAAAACGTTTTAGGATAACGGCTAAAAAATGATTTCTTACCTTAATATTAAAAATATAGCGCTTATCAGAGATTTATCGCTGTCGTTAAAAGACGGTTTGAATATCCTGAGTGGCGAAACCGGCGCGGGTAAATCCATAATTATTGACTCCATAAATTTCGTATTAGGTGACAGGGCGGACCGTAGTCTTATAAGATACGGCGAAAATATGGCGCGCGTGGAAGTCGTTTTTGAAAAGATAATAAATTACGAAGAAATAAAACGCACGTTGGAAGACGCGGGAATAGATTTTGACGACGGAACGGTAATAGTAAGTCGTCTTATGACTGCCGATAGGAGCGAATGTCGGATTAACGGCAGGATAGTTAATCTCGGATTTTTACGCGGAGTCGTGGGGAGTCTCGTCGACATTCACTCGCAAAACGAGCATCAGTCGTTAATGAAGCCTGCAAACCATATACTTTTGTTGGACGCTTTCAGCGATAAAATCGAAGCAAATAAGAAAGATTACCGCAAATTATTAAAAGAATATCGTGAAGTTTGCGCTGAAATAGACGGTTTTATGTCGGCAGACGAACGCGCGAGAAAACTCGACGTATTGAATTACCAAATCGAAGAAATCGAAAGAGTGAATTGGTGTGACCAAACCGAAGAAGAATCTCTTAACGCCGATAAAACGAGATTTTATAACGCGCAAAAGATTACCGATTCGGTAGCGGCGGCAAAAGAAGCTCTCGACGACGACTCGGTAGGCGGCATCTCCGCAATAAAGAACGCTATGTCGGGTTTGCGAACCGCTTTAAGGTACGATGCTTCGTTGCAGGAACTGTACGACAGACTCGAAAGCCTGTTAATCGAATGTGAAGACGTGTCTGACACTTTGGAAGAAAAACTCGAAGACGGCGCCGACGAAATTAACATAGAACAAATAGAAAAAAGACTCGGCGAAATCAAGTCTTTAAGAAGAAAGTACGGTTCGGATATAGAAGAAATAGCGGAGTTTTTGCAAAAAGCAAAAGAAGAAGCTCAAAAACTTACAGATGCGGAAGAACTGCTCGAAGATTTGACCGCAAAGAAAGAAAAACTCGAAAAGAAAATTCTTTCCGTAGTCGATACTCTGCACGAATTGAGAGCGAAAGTAGCGAAAAAGTTTTCCGCTTCGATATGTAAGAATCTTGACGAACTCGGAATGAAAAACAGTCGTTTCGAAGTGGCGATAGATTATCCCGAAGAAGACGAAATTCTTAATAATCTTAATGCAAACGGTGCGGACGTGGTGGAATTTATGCTCTCGCCGAACGTAGGCGAACCGCTGAAACCGCTAAGTAAAATTGCAAGCGGCGGCGAAATGAGTCGTTTTATGCTCGCGTTGAAAAACATTATAGCCGAAGTGGATATGATAGGCACGCTCATATTCGACGAAATAGACACGGGTATATCGGGTGTGATAGCGAAAGTCGTCGCGAAAAAACTTTATGATATAGCCACGACAAGGCAGGTAATTGCAATTACGCACTTGCCGCAACTTGCTTCCATGGCGGACGTAAATTATCTTATCGCGAAGAGAGTAGTCGGTGAAAATACCGTGACGGAAGTAACCGAGCTTAGTGGCGAAGCGGTCTATAAGGAGATAATGCGACTTACGGGAGCGGTCGAAAACAGTGAAACCGGACTTGCGGGCGCAAAAGAGCTAAAAGAGTGGGCAAACGCTTATAAAGTGACGAAATCAAAATAAAGAATTCTAAAATATTGCGTAAATTAAAATAATGACTGTCATAAAGTGGCAGTCTTTTTTTACATAAAAGCGTATATCCGTCGCAATATAACAAGGACGGGAGAAATTATAATGAAAAGAAAAGTTTGTTCTTCGGCTATAATCACCATCGGAATAATATGTTGCGTTATTTCCGTATTATCGTTTAGCTTATTCGGTTTATACCGTTCGCCGTTCGAAGTAGACGCTTTGCAAATAAACGATACCACGGTTTATATAGGCGGCGAGCCTATCGGCATATCCGCTCGGAGCGAATATTTTATCGTATCGGAACTTATTAACGTAAACACACAAGAAGGTTCTTATTCGCCCGCAATGCGTTCGGGAATAGAAAAAGGCGATATAGTTTATTCGTTAAACGGAAAAAGAGTGACCGATATAGTCGATTTTAACGACGAGATACAAAAATCGGAAAAGGCTATAATCAAGGTAAAACGCGGAAATAGTTTTATAGATTGCGAAGTTACGCCCGTATTCGACGCCGCGCAGAACGCGTACAAAGTGGGAATGTTGCTTAAAAACAATATAACGGGCATAGGAACGATGACTTTCGTTACGAAAGACGGTTATTTTGCGGCGTTGGGACACACGATTTGCGACGAATTCGGACATTGCGAAGTATATAACGGCGGCAATATTTACGGTTGCGAAGTCACGGGATACAATAAGCCTAAGTTAAATCAACCGGGCGAATTACGCGGAAGCGTGGATTTCAATACGGTTACGGGAGCTATAAATAAAAATTGTATTGCTGGAATTTATGGAAAAACTATCGGAAACTATTATAATACGACGGAAATTCAAGTCGCTGGCAAAGACGAAGTAGTAGCCGGTAAGGCGGAAATTCTGACAACGATAGCCGGAAACGAGCCAAAACTTTACAAAATAGAGATAATTAAAGCTGTAAACCAAAATTCGTTAGCCGATAAAAGCATGGTTATACGAGTAACAGATAAAGAACTGAAAGAGTCCACGGGCGGAATTTTACAGGGAATGAGCGGTTCGCCTATAATTCAGAACGGAAAGCTCGTCGGAGCGGTGACGCACGTATTTATAAGCGATTCGACGAAAGGTTACGGCATATACGCGGAGTGGATGCTTGAAACCATAAAAAGGTAATTAGCGGGCTATAACGCCCGTTTTTTATTTATTCGGCAAAAATCGACATATTTTTCGTTGTGACGGCATAACGTAGAATATGTTTGTCAAACTGAAATTCAAATTCGCCGAAGTGACGAGAAGCGTAAAACGCTCGATAGAAAATAACAAGTATTTTTATTTAGTCGTTCTCGTTGCGGTGATTATCGGAATAATTACCGCTTTGACTTCGACTTGCGGAAAAGAATTCGACTCGAATATAATAACGGAAATATCCGACGGGGAATTCGGATATTTGTTTTTCTTCATAAAAATAGCGTTTTTCTCGGCTGCAGTATACTTTTTAAGCTGGTTATTGAGTTTTAATTTCATAGTTTTTGTCGTAGGAAACTTCGCTGTTGTATTATTTTTCACGAAGTATATTATAGGACTGGCGATAGCGGCGGTGTTGGCTTCCGTTTCGGGGTTTATTTTATTGATATGCTTATATTTGCCGCTTTATATAGTTAATTTATTGATATTTTGCAGATATTTAATTATCCTTTCCGAGTTTACGAGAACCTGCGGCAAAAAAATAACGCAGATAGTGCCGTTGCGGCTATCGGCTTGCGGCGTATTAAGGACTATAAAATCGTTTTTATGGAAGATACTCGCGTTTAATCTTATTTATTCGGCGGTCGTTATCGTAATTTTAACGCTGATTTTTTAATTCGTAATTTGTAAAACCGCTTTATTTTTCTTTTTCGGAGATAATTTTTATTTTCGACGAATATTTTTTGGAGATTATAAGACACTATCACTAAGGAGATGAAAATATGAAGAAAGTTTTTTTAATAATTTTTCTTGCCGCGATAATGACGACTGTATGCGCTTTACCGATAGCGGGAGCGGCTTACGCTGCTATGCCCGCAGGCGGTTTCGACGCTTCGTCGTACGGTTCTCGCGCGGCTTATATGGTAGATTACGACACGGGAACGGTTATTCTCGACAAAAATTCCGACGAAAGATATCCGATTGCAAGTATGGTCAAGATTATGACCTTGCTCATTACTTTTGAAGAAATAGACAAAGGGAATTTATCGCTCGACGAAATGATAACCGTAAGCGATTACGCTTCGGGAATGGGCGGTTCGCAGATGTTTTTGGACAGCGGAACCGATTACCCCGTAACCGACCTTATTAAAGGAGTCATCGTATGTAGCGCAAACGACGCGGCGACGGCGTTAGGCGAACGAATTTCGGGCAATATCGATACGTTTGTCGAAAAAATGAACTCTTACGCCAAAGAATTGGGAATGAACAACACGTTGTTTTGCAATGCGACGGGATTACCCGGTTCGGGCGAACAGTATTCTACGGCAAAAGACGTATCGGTAATGTTCAGGAAGTTGCTTTCGCACGAAAAGTATTACGAATATTCCGGTATATGGATGGAAAATTATACTCATCCCGACGGAAGAGTGACCGAAATGGTGAACACGAACAAATTGATACGTTTTTATAAAAATTGCGATTCGGGTAAAACCGGATACACGGACGCGGCGAAACATTGTTTATCCGCAAGCGCGAAAGTAGGCGATATGCGAATAGTAGCGACCGTACTCGGCGCGGAAAACAGTAAAGCCCGTTTCAAAGAAATGACCGATATGTTTAATTATGCGTTCGCCAACTACGAAGTAAGAACGATTATAAAGAAAGGCGACGCTATACCCGATAAAATAACCGTTAAAAAAGCAAAGGACGAACCCATAGAATTGTACGTCGATAAAGACGTGAAGTATTTTACGAGGAAAGGTCTTGCTACGGAAGAGTTCGTCGAAGTCGAATTGTACGATAACTTGACGGCTCCCATATCGAAAGATACGCCTTTGGGAAAAATCACGGTCACGGATAAGAACGGTACTATCGTAAGCGAAGCGCAGATTTTTTCGAAAAACGATATAAAGAAACAAAAATTTGCCGACGCTTTGGAAAAAGTATTAAAAAACTGGTTAAAGTAATAAAACGTTTCCTTCTTAAAACGGTCGGACGGTTATGCCGTCCGACTTGTTTTTTTCTCCGTAAATAAATGTGATTTTGTCTGTTTCTAATAATTATATAATAATTGACTTTTTTAGTTATAATTGGTATCATTTACAAGAGGTAAAAATGTTTTTATACAGTTTGTTGAAAAGCGGGGCTTCTTTGCCCGAAATTATCATATGCGTATTAGCGCTCGTCATTGCGGCGGGTATTGCCATAATACTGCATGAAATAGCGCACGGATACGTCGCTTTACTGTGCGGCGACCCCACGGCGAAGAATGCTAATCGACTTACGCTTAACCCTGCGGCGCATTTCGACCCGATAGGTCTGATTTTAATAGTTCTCGTAGGCTTCGGTTGGGCTAAACCCGTACCGATAAACCCCGCTAACTTCAAACACCCGAAAAGAGATATGGTTTTCGTGTCTTTCGCAGGCGTCGCTACGAACTTTGTTCTGTGCGGTCTGGGACTGCTTTTGCTGTATTTCTTTTATCCGTTCTTTACCGTGTACGTCAATTCGACGATATATATATTCCAGATGTTAGGGTATTATTTCCTGATGTTTTCGATAAATATCAACTTTATGTTGGCGTTTTTCAACTTGTTGCCGTTTTATCCGTTGGACGGATTTCGTTTGTTGGACGTGTTCTTGAAGCCCGGCAACGGTTATTCGAGATTTATGTACAGGTACGGCAGTTGGTGCATCCTTGCGTTGGTCGTGTTAGGTAACGTTTTCCGTTCGGTCGGTTTATCGTATCTCGATATTTTCTATTGGGTAAACAGGATAATAAATATCCTTATAGGTTTGGTGGTGGCGTAATGGCATCGTTTCTTAACAGCACGCTCGAAGACGTAAAATTCCATATTGATAATCAGGCGTTCGACGGACCTATCGACTTGCTTGTAAATATGGTCAGAGAGTCGAAAATCAACGTAATGGAGATTTTCGTCAGCGATATTACCCGTCAATACGTCGAATACGTCAAAAATCTCAGGGAATTAGACTACGAATACGTAGCTCAGTATATTATTATGGCGGCGACGCTTATCGAAATAAAATCGTCGAAAGTTTTGCCAGTGGAAGAAGATTTCAGCGACTATGCAGACGAATTGCACGAAATGGAACGCCAGCTCGTGTCCGACGTAGAGAAAAGGTTGTTGTTGTCTTTCCCTGAAAAACTTAAACCGATGGAAGCAATAAATCTTTTTTATAACGAACCGGTTTACGATGAAAAAGATTACAAACTTATCGCTAAAAACCTAACTTTGGAAAAACTTTTGGACGCGTATAAGCTCGTGCTCGAAAGGATAGAGTACCACAGCACGGACAACGAACCGAAGACCATAACGAAAGAAACTTTCACCGTAGCCGACAAGGTAAAAGAACTTGCGTCGAAGATAAGGACGGAAAACAAAGTCAATTTCTTCTCTTTGTTTGACAAAACTTATACGAAAGTGGAGATAATTAACGTTTTTCTTGCTATTTTGCAACTTATAAAGAAGCAGGTAGCAAAGGCTACGCAGGAAAACGACGGAGATATTTTGCTCGAACACAGTTCCGAAGATAAATACGACGCGATGAAAGAAAACGACGAGGAGTTACTTAAAGATGTTGAAGAGTTTAATTGAGGCGTTGATATTCGCCGCCGCAAAGGGCGTAACCTATCAGGTAATTAAAGACGCTTTTCGCGCGGAATACACAGAAAGAGAGATAAAAAACGCAATTAAAGAGATAGAAACGGAATACAGCGGAGAAAAAGGAATAATTCTTATCCGCTACAACGACACGTATCAGTTCCAGACCAACCCTAAATACGGCGATTTGCTTGCCGACGTGTTAAGACCTATTAAGGAAAGACAGCTTTCCGCTACCGTATTGCAGACACTTGCCATAATCGCGTACAGACAGCCTATTACGAGAGCGGAGATAGAAGAAGTCAGAGGCGGCGTAAGCAGCGACTATGCGATAGGGGTACTTATGAAAGCCGAGCTTATAGAAATAGTGGGCAGGAAAGACACTCTCGGCAGACCCGCTTTGTTCGGAACGAACGACAACTTCTTAAAAAGATTTCAATTACATAATCTCGGCGAATTGCCCGATTACGACAAACTTATGGAATACGTAAGGAACTCCGATAAGTACAATAAAAACACGGAAAACCTTTATCGTATCGAAGAGGAGAGCGCGGCGACTTACGACGAAAACGACAATTCCGACGAACAATATTTCGAAGAGTTTTCCGACGAGACACCCGATTTTCTGCAAGACGAAGACGTAGTAACTATCGACTGATAAAACCTAATTTCAACGCCATACTATTAACGTATGGTGTTTTTATTTATTGCGGTTTTTGTAATAATATTTTTGAATTGTATTCCGATTAAGGTCGGAATAAATCTATTTTCGCAAAAAATGACTAAAAACACGTATTTTAGTATCTTGCTGTGGAATTTAGTGTTTTCGCCGAAAAAACGAAAGGATAAAAAGCAAAAGAAAAATAGCAAAATTAAGCTGAAACTTAATAAAAAGAATTTAGATTCATTGAAACTTTTATTGCCCGATAAGGTGATTTTCGAAAGCACGATAAACGACGGTTTTAATCCCGTTTTTTTATATCCTGCGTTGGCGATAGTCGAATTTTTTAATTACGTTTCGACAGTAAAAAGCGGTTCGGCGGTTATCGAAAATCGCGTGGTTAAGGGCGATTACGAACCTTATTTCCAACTGCGGATAACGGTAAAAATAAATTTGCATATAATATTTTTTTTATTTTTTCAGATAATAAAAATTGAGTTGAAAAGGAGCTAATTATGGAAGTAACGGAACTATTAAAAGACGCGGTAAGCGGTGTTAAAAATATGCTCGATATAGAAAGCGTAATCGGAAATCCCATCGTAAGCGACGGCGTGACGGTAATACCGATTACGAAAATGAGCGTTGGGTTTGCTTGCGCGGGCGGAGAAATCGAAGGAAAATTTCCAAAAATAAACAAAGAACTGCCTGCGGGCGGTATCGGCGGCGGAGCGAATATAAAGCCGCTCGGTTTTTTAATTCTGGAAAACGACCGAGTTAAATTTTTGAGCATAGAACAAGGAGAAGACAAATGGGAAAAATACGTTTCTGGCGTGTTGGATTTTTTATCGAAATAGGAATTATTTGTTTAATTTGCGGCGTTTTCGCATTATCCGTCGCAATTCCTTACAACGTAAATTCCGCTTCGGCGGCGAATAAAGGCAGTTCTTATATAGTAATGAACGCGTCCGATTACGAAGTTATCGAAGAAAGTAATTCGCATTTACGCTTACCGATGGCGAGTACGACGAAGACGATGACGGCTCTTATAGTCATCGAAAATTGTCGGCTTGACGAAATCGTAACGGTGCCTGCCGAAGCCGTAGGTGTGGAAGGAAGTTCCGTTTATCTTAAAAAAGGCGATAAATATACGGTGGAAGAACTTTTGTACGGGCTTATGCTCCGTAGCGGCAACGACGCCGCCACCGCTTTGGCTATTCACACGGCGGGTTCGGTAAAAAATTTCGTCGAGATGATGAATTATCGGGCGGAAACCATGGGATTAAACGATACGCATTTCGTTAACCCGCACGGTTTGCACGACGATAATCATTACACTTCGGCGTACGATTTGTGTAAAATAGGGTGTTTCGCTATGAAAAACGACGTTTTCGCTAAAATTGTCGGGACGAAAAAGGTTACCGTAGGTAAAGGCGAACTTACGAGAGTCTGGTGTAATAAGAATAAGATTTTGTCGCTGTATAACGGCGGAAACGGAATAAAAACGGGGTTTACAAAAGCGGCGGGGCGG
>DJPE01000096.1:66958-80417 GCA_002439705.1 Christensenella sp. UBA6420 | reverse complement strand
TAAGCGTGGTTCTGAACCGCGGAGATATGTTTAACGACTGTATGAATCTTATGGACAGAGCTTTCGATAAAATTTCGGGTAAAAAGGATACGGATAATCAATAAAAATACCGTATTATCGGTTATCGCGGCTGTTTCGCTTGATTTATTTGCGTTTTCCGTATATCATTATAAACGTGGTTCGGCTTATAATAACGCCGCCGTAATTAAATAAACGAAGGAAAAAGCGAAATATGCGTATCAATAAATATATAGCTTCTTGCGGGATATGTTCGAGAAGAGCCGCCGAAGAGTTGGTTTTGGACGGAAAAGTTAAGGTAAACGGCAAAGTCGTTAAGGAATTGGCTACCGAAATCGACGAATACAACGACACCGTAACGTTGGACGGCAGAAAAATTACTCTCGTGAGCCGCTTTATCTATATAATGTTCAACAAACCTAAGGGATGCGTTTGTACCGTAAAGGACGATAAGGGCAGAAAAACTATAATGGATTACCTTGAAAGTTTTTCCGATAAAAGAATTTTCCCGATAGGACGTTTGGACTACGATACGGAAGGACTGCTTCTTTTAACCAACGACGGAGATTTGGCTAACAGACTTACGCAACCTATGAGCGAAGTTCCTAAGACCTATATAGCGAAAGTCGAAGGCGAAATTGCCGAAAGCGACTTGGCAAGACTCCGCAACGGTATAGTTTTGGACGGAGTTAAGTTAAGACGCTGCAAAATAAAACTTCTCGGAACGGAAGACAACGTGAGCCGTTACGAAGTAACGATTTTCGAAGGTAAAAACCGTCAGATACACAGAATGTTCGAGTCGATAGGTAAAGAAGTCGTGTTCTTGAAGAGAATAAAAATCGGCGACGTGAAACTCGGCGGACTCGGCAGAGGCGCAAACAGATACCTTACCGAAAAGGAACTCGCTTCGTTAAATCGTCTTTAATATCTCTTTACTACTTAAATATCTCTTTACTACTTACGAAAAAACTAATGCGTCATCGACGCATTTTTTATTGTAAACAATTTTAATCTATTTATTGCAAGCATTGATTTTTCAATATATAATAGTATAAGAGGAAATTCGGCATCGAGCCGAAATGTCTTTTGGAGGTAAGAAATGCTGTTAAGCTCTTTGAGCCCGGTAGAGAAACTGTCGGTAGGCGGCACTACCACGCTGTTGGGGCTCGGTATGACTTTTATCGTGCTGGCTCTTTTGATAGGTTGCGTGTATTTAGTCAACGCTCTTATAAAACTTTCGGGCAAATTTTTAACCGAATATCAGGCGAAGAAAAAAGCTAAGAAGGAAACCGAAGTAAAGGCGGAAACCGTCGTTCCCGCGGTCGCTGAAAATTCCGTAGATAAGAAAGCCGACGGCGAAATAGACGAAGAAACTATGATAGCCATTCGTTCCGCCGTGGAAACTTTCGTAAGAGAGAGTTCCGACGACGGCAAACCGCACGAAAACGTGACCGTTTTGTCGGTAAAGGAAATTTAAGGGCGGGAAAACGGTATGAAACAATATAAAATCAGCGTAAACGATAAAGAATACGTCGTATCGGTGGAAGAAACGACGTTGGGTCAGGCGACGGAAACGGTCGCGGTAAAACAAGAAGTTTCGGCTGCGCCTGTAAAAGAAACGGCGAAGGCGGAAGCCGAGTTCGTATCGGCGGACGGAGTGGCGGTAAAAGCTCCTATGCCCGGAAGCGTACTCGCGGTAAAGGTAAACAGCGGCGACAAAGTTAAGTTCGGCGACGTACTTATTCTTCTCGAAGCCATGAAAATGGAAAACGAAATCGTGGCTACGAAAGACGGAGTGGTAAAAATATCGGTTAAAGTCGGCGATAAAATAAATTCCGGCGACGTAATAGCGGTAATTGCCGAGGAGGTAAGATAAATGGGTTTTATAAATAGTTTTTTAAGCGCTAATCTCGGCGAAGCGTTAAAAAATCTTTGGGAATCTACGGGGTTTAAGAACGTAGTTCCCGAATACTACGTTATGAACGGATATTCGTGGGGTATATGGGGCTTATTCCTTATGATGCTCATTGCCTGCGTATTCGTTTATCTCGCGATAGTAAAAAAATTCGAACCGAACCTTCTTTTGAGCATAGCGTTCGGTATGTTTATCATAAATATTCCCGGAGCGTACTCCATACTTTACGGCACGGGCGGATATACGGTAACCGACCTTGCGACCAACACCACTTTAATAAGCGGCAGCATGCAACAGGTCGTAGATTTTTTGAATACGGGCGCTTATAATAGCGGAATAGTATTTAACGGAAACGACCTTGCGACTACTTATTCCGCTATTAAAGAGTTCTGCGCAAGCAACGATATGAAAGTAGTATACGAGATAATAGCGGACAAGGGATTGTTTTATTATCTCTATAAAGGCGTAGATTGGGTAATCTTCCCGCCGCTTATCTTCCTTGGTATCGGCGCTATGACCGATTTCGGACCGCTTATCGCCAATCCTAAGAGCTTGCTACTCGGAGCGGCGGCGCAGCTCGGGATATTTCTTACCTTTTTCGGGGCGTTGTTCTTCGGCTTTAACGAACAGGCAAGCGCAGCTATCGCAATAATAGGCGGAGCCGACGGACCTACCGCTATTTATCTTACGCAAAAGATGACGAACAGCGCGATAGGAACGATGTTTAACGGCGAAACGATGGATTTGTTGCCGGCGATAGCCATTGCGGCGTACTCGTATATGGCGTTGGTGCCGGTAATTCAGCCGCCGATAATGAAACTTCTGACCACGAAGAAAGAAAGACTTATAAGAATGGAGCAGCTCCGTCCCGTATCGAAGAAAGAAAAGATTATTTTCCCGATAGTTGTTACCGGTATATGCGGAATAATATTGCCGTCGGCGTTGCCTTTGCTCGGTATGTTGATGCTCGGCAATCTTATTAAGGAAAGCGGGGTCGTGCCCCGTTTGTCGAACACGGCGCAAAACGAACTTATCAATATAATAACTATTTTCCTTGGCATAGTCGTAGGAACGAAAGCCTTTGCCCCCGTATTTCTAAGCGTATCCACGCTCGGAATAATCGTACTCGGCGTAATAGCTTTCTCTTGCGGTACGGCCGGCGGCGTATTGCTCGGCAAACTTATGTGTAAACTTTCCAAAGGCAAGATTAATCCGCTTATCGGAGCTGCAGGCGTGAGTGCCGTGCCTATGGCGGCGAGAGTAGCGCAGGACGTAGGACGCAAAGAAGACCCGAACAACTATCTTCTTATGCACGCTATGGGACCCAACGTAGCGGGAGTAATCGGAAGCGCGGTAGCGGCGGGCGTACTGCTCGCAATGTTCGGTTAATAGCCGAAACTTACTGAAAACAATTCGGAGGAATTATAAATGGCGAATAAATTATTGATTACGGAAACGATTTTGCGTGACGCGCATCAGTCGCAGGCTGCGACGAGAATGCGTACCGACGAAATGTTGCCGGTACTCGACAAACTCGATAAAGTAGGTTATTTTTCGGTTGAGTGTTGGGGCGGAGCTACTTACGATGCGTGCTTACGTTTTCTTAACGAAGACCCGTGGGACAGACTTAAAGCTCTTCGCGAAGGTATGCCGAATACTAAACTTCAAATGCTTCTCAGGGGGCAGAACCTTTTGGGGTACAAGCATTACGCCGACGACGTGGTGGATATGTTCGTAAAAAAATCCATAGAAAACGGAATCGATATTATAAGGATATTCGACGCTCTTAACGATATAAGAAATCTCGAACAGTCCATAAAGTCGACCAAAAAGTATAACGGTATAGTCGAAGCGGCATTGTCTTATACGACGAGTCCCGTTCACAATATAGATTATTTCGTAGATTTGGCGGTTAAACTCGAAAAAATGGGTGCGGACATTATCTGTATTAAGGATATGGCTAATCTTCTTTTGCCGTACGACGCTTATTCTTTGGTTAAGGCAATTAAACAGTCCGTGGACATTCCCGTACATTTGCACACTCATAACACTTCGGGAACGGGCGATATGACCAATATGAAAGCTATCGAAGCAGGCGTGGATATCGTGGACACAGCGTTAAGCCCTTTGGCTAACGGCACGAGTCAACCCGCAACCGAATCGCTCGTAGCCACCCTTAAAGGAACTGAAAGAGACACCGGGCTTGACCTTGAATTACTGAACGAAATCTCCGCTCACTTTAAAAAAGTCGCCGAAAGACTTACGAAAGACGGTTATCTCAATCCGAAAGTATTACGTGTAGACGTAAACGCTCTTATCTATCAGGTGCCGGGCGGAATGTTGAGCAATCTTATAAATCAGCTAAAAGAACAAGGCGCAAGCGACAAATATCAGGAAGTTTTGGCGGAAGTGCCGAGAGTAAGAAAAGATTTAGGGTATCCGCCGCTGGTTACGCCTACAAGTCAGATAGTGGGTACGCAAGCCGTGCTTAACGTGGTAACGGGCGAAAGATACAAAATGGTCACGAAAGAAACAAAGGGGTTATTGAGAGGCGAATACGGAAAACTCCCCGCCGAACCCGATCCCGAAGTAATCAAAAAATGTATCGGCGACGAACCGAGAATAACATGCCGTCCTGCCGACTTATTACAGCCCGAATACGAAAAATATAAGAGCGAAATGCGGAAATATTACACTAAGGAAGAAGATGTACTTTCTTACTGTATGTTCCCGCAGGTATCGGAGAAGTTCTTTAAGTGGAGAGAAGAACGTCATAAACGTAAATTTAACGTAACTGTAAACGGAAAAACTTACGAAGTCGAAGTAAAAGACGACGATTATATAAAACCCGAAGTTACCGAAACGAAAAAAGCCGCGGTAGCTTCGCAAGCTCCCGTCGTAAAGGAAGAAAAGAAAGAAACTCCCGTAAAATCGGCAAGCGGAAGCGGAGAACCCGTAAAAGCACCGATGCCCGGTAGCGTGCTCGCCGTAAAAGTATCCGACGGAGCTACGGTAAAGTCGGGCGACGTACTTATTCTTCTCGAAGCGATGAAAATGGAAAACGAGATAGTTGCAAGCAAAAACGGAACGGTCAGACTTAACGTAAAAGCGGGCGACAAAGTAGATTCGGGCGATATTATTGCCTATATATCGTAATGACGGTTTACGTTATCGGAGCGGGTCCTGCAGGTATGTCGGCTGCTATTGCCGCCGCAGAAAACGGTAACCGCGTAGTTATACTCGAAAAAAACGAGAAAATCGGAAAAAAACTTTTTATTACGGGCAAAGGAAGATGTAATCTTACAAACAGGTCATCTTTTCAGGATTTTACCGACAATATCGTAACTAATAAGAAGTTTTTGTTTTCCGTTATAAAAAACTACGACTGCGAAGACGCTATCCGCGACGTAGAAAGCGTCGGAATTAAGTTAAAGACCGAAAGGGGAAACAGAGTTTTTCCAGAAAGCGACAAGTCGAGCGATATACTGAAAGCCTTTGAAAGAATGTTGAAGGCTGATTCCGTTAAGGTTAATCTTAACGAAAAAGTCGTTGATTTATCGGTAGAAGACGGTAAAGTTGCCGCAATTACGACCGATAAAAATAAATATACCGACGTTACGGCTGCGGTTATCGCAACCGGCGGAATAAGTTATCCCGCAACGGGAAGCACGGGCGACGGGTATCGCTTCGCTAAAACGGCGGGGCATACGATAGTTACTCCCGTACCCGCTCTTACGGGAATATATATAAGTTCCCTTATAAGCAAAAGCGGAAAGCGGTTAAGTTGGGACGGTTTGCCGAAAATTCAGGGAATATCGCTGAAGAACGTCAATTTAACGGTTCGTAACGACGGAAAAGAAATCGTATCGGAGTTTGGCGAGATGCTGTTTACCGACAAGGGAATAAGCGGACCGATTGTATTGAGTGCGTCGAGCAGAATAAACAGAATTGATTTACGAAAAATGACGGCGGAAATCGATTTGAAGCCCGCTTTAAGTGAAGAAACGCTCGATAATCGGCTTTTAAGAGAGTTTTCGGAAAACGCGAACAAAACCTTGAAGAACGTGCTTATAAAGTTGGTTCCGTCGGGTTTAATTCCCGTAATAATCGCCGCGAGCGAAGTTTTCGGGGATAAAAAGGTAAACGAAATTACGAAAGCGGAACGAAAAAAAATAGTCGACACGCTTAAAAAACTCGTTTTTGGTGTTAAATCGCTCGAACCTATCGAAAGAGCGGTAGTCACTGCGGGCGGAGTGAGCGTAAAGGAAATAGAACCCGGTACCATGCGCAGCAAAAAGGTCGGCAATCTGTATTTTGCGGGGGAAGTAATCGACGTGGACGCGTACACGGGGGGATTCAATATACAAATAGCCATGTCTACGGGGCGTTGCGCCGGTAGTCACATATATTCGGAGGATTAAATGAACATAACGATAGACGGTCCGGGCGGAAGCGGAAAAAGCACGATAGCGAAACTTATCGCGAAAAAACTCAACATATCTTATCTCGACACCGGGGCAATGTACAGAGCTTTGGGGTATTTCGCCGTAAAGAACGGAATAGACGTTGCGGACGAAAAACAGGTAATACCCGTATTAGACTCGATAGATATGAAACTTTGGGACGAGAACGGAGTACAACAAGTGTCGGTAAACGGAGAAAACGTTACGCCGTACATAAGGGAACACAGCATATCAATGGCGGCGTCCACTATATCTAAAATTCCCGCGGTCAGAATGAAAATGGTCGAATTACAGCGTAAAATCGCAATGAAAACCGACTGTATAATGGACGGAAGAGATTGCGGCAGTTTTATTTTGCCCGACGCCGATTACAAATTCTATATGACTGCGTCGTCCGACGTGAGAGCGGCGCGAAGAAAAAAAGAACTCGACGAAAAGGGGCAAAACATACCTTTTGAAGAAATTAAAGCCGATATAGAAGCCCGCGACAAACAGGATATGACGAGAAAATTCGCGCCTTTGGTTATTCCCGACGGAGCGATAGTAATCGACACTTCGGCAATGAGCATAGACGAAGTTGCGGACGTAATTTCCGCTTACGTATGCAGATAATACTCGGAAAAAACGGTTTTTGCGACGGGGTAAAGACGGCGATAAAAATTGCCAAAAACGAAGCGGCAAAGGCGGGCGAAGTCTATTGCCTTCATCCGCTTATACATAACCGACGGGTAGTGGAAGAACTCGAAAAATCGGGAGTTAAGGTTGTAGGCGACGATTTCGCCCCTGCGGGTTCGACTATAATAATATCCGCTCACGGGTGTGCTCCGAAACAGCGGGAAGAACTTATTAAAAAAGGTTATAACGTAGTGGACGCTACCTGTCCGTTCGTCAAGAAAATTCACGAAAAGATAGAGTATTATGCAAAAAACGGATACGGAATAATTATAATCGGCGACGGAAATCACGCCGAAACGATAGGGCACGCGGGGCATTGCGATAATCCCGTTATTGTCGATAGTACGGACGGAATAGATTTTTCTTCCGCCGATAAATTTTTCGTTTGCGTGCAGACCACTTTTAACTATAATAAATACTTAGAAATCAAAAAATACATAGAAAATCAAGCTAAAAGTTTATTAAAAACAGTTGTTTTTTTAGATAGCATTTGTTATACTACAAAAGGTAGACAGGAAGAAGCGGAAGAATTATCGAAAAAATGCGATATTATTTTCGTGGTCGGAGACAAAAACAGTTCCAATTGCCGTAAGCTGTACGAAACGGCGAAAAAGTTTTGTACCGACGTCCGTTTTATTGAGAATGTTTCCGACTTACAGTCGGTACAGATAAAGAAAAATTTAGTTTTGTCGGGCATATTGTCCGGCGCGTCGACTCCGCAAGAGTTGACTATGGAGGTTTTTAACAGGATGAGCGAACAGAGTGTAATCAACAACGCAGTTGATGAAGTCAAGGAAGAAAAGGTTGCGGCGGTAGCCGAACCCACCGAAAAACAAGAAGAAAAAGAAATCACTTCTATGGCAGAAGCCATGAAGAAGATTAACACCAAGTCGTACCGTGAAGGTATGCGTCTCAAAACCCAGGTCGTCAAAGCCGACGTTACCGGCATCACCGTTACCGTAGAAGGCGGCGGAAAGAACGACTGCGGTTTTATCGCTAAGGAAGAAGCGGAAATAGACGGTTCTTACGACCCCGCCAACTATAAAGAAGGAGACGAAATCGAAGCTATCATCATTCCGAAAGAACCCGGCAGCAAAGACAAAGCCATCAATTTAAGCAAGAAGGCTTACGACGCTATCAAGTTGGACGACGAAAAGGTTAAAGGCATACTCGCAGGCGAGGAATTTACTTTGGCTTGCAATCAGGAAATCAAAGGCGGACTTTTGGGCAAAATCGGTACTTATAGCGTATTCGTTCCCGCTTCTCAGATCCGTTGCGGTTTCGTTAAATCCTTAGCGGATTACGTAGGCAAACCTTTACGCTTAAAAGCTCTTCCTCCGAAGGAAGAACTCGACGAAGAAGGCAACGTTAAGAAACCCCGTAACCCGAAGCGTATCGTAGCCAGCCAGAGAGTTATTCTCGAAGCAGAAAAGGAAGAGAAAGAAAATGAATTCTGGTCCAAGATTTACGAAGGCGCTATCGTTAACGGAAAAGTTAAGAGATTCGCAAGTTTCGGAGCTTTCGTTAGCTTGAAGTACATGGACGCTTTGGTACACAATTCCGATTTGTCCTGGGCTAAGAAGAGAATTAACGATCCGAGCGAAGTACTCGAACTCAACAAGAACTACGATTTTATCGTATTGAAAGCTGACAGAGAAACCGGAAAGATTTCTTTAGGCTACAAACAGTTACAAAAACATCCCTCTGAAATCGCTCAAGAAAAATATCCCGTAGGCTCCGTAGTTAAAGGTAAAGTTGCTCGTATCGTGAAATTCGGTGCGTTTGTAGAACTCGAACCCGGAATTGACGGACTCGTACATATCAGCCAAATCAACCACGGTTGGATTCAGAGTGCAAGCGAAGCTTTGAAGGAAGGCGACGAAGTCGAAGTTAAAGTCATGAAATACGATGACGACAGAATCACCCTCAGCATCAAAGAACTTATCGAACCGCCCGCAGCAGAAGAGAAGGTAGCAGAAGAAGAAACTGCGTCTGAAAGACCGTCCCGCACTGCAAGTTTCAACAAGAGATTGGAAGCTGCCGATAAGGGAGAACGCAAAGAGAAGAAAGCAAAACGCGTTAAAGAAGAATCCGATAACGAACCCAGAGAATACGTTTCCGGCGGTTCGGGAGTAACTCTCGGCGATTTGTTTAAGAACATCACTCTCAGCGATAACAACGACTAATTAAGTCACAACGTAAGCAATGAGCCACCTGATTTATATCGGTGGCTCTTGTATTATTCGGAATAAATTATCAATATATTTGCTGTTTTATCTGAAAAAGGGCAATAAAAAAACACCTGAAGGTGTTTTTGGCAGGGGAGACGCGATTCGAACACGCAACCAGCGGTTTTGGAGACCGCTGCTCTACCATTGAGCCACTCCCCTAAAAACATATAATATTATATGATAAAAATTCGATATAGTCAAGGAAAAAGGTGAAATATATGAAATACAAATTGGGCGTAATAGGCTTAGGCGTAATGGGCGAAGCGATACTCACAAGATTTTTAGAAAGCGAAAAATTCGACGCGAAAGAAGTTTGCGTATTCGATATAGACGCTGAAAAAATAGATAAATATAAGTACGGCGTAGTACCTGCGGAAAGCGTAGCGGAGCTTGTAGAACGCAGCGAAAGAATTTTGTTTGCGGTAAAGCCGCAACACTACAAAGCTATTTGCGACGGAATTGATTTTAGCTCTTTGACTACGATTTATTCGATAATGGCGGGCGTAAGCACGACGGAATTGCGTTCGGTAATAGGAAGCGACGAAGTAGGAATAGTGCGAATTATGCCTAACGTTCCTTGCAAAATCGGCAAAGGCGTATGCGGAATGACTTTCGATAACGCGTCCGATAGTGAGCGAAAACTTGCAATATCGGCTTTTTCCGCTTGCGGTTCGGTCGTCGTAACCGACGAAACGAAGTTTGACGCGATTACTTCGGTGAGCGGAAGCGGACCTGCATACGTTTATATGTTCGCGCAGGGTATGATACAAGGCGGTATTAACGGCGGACTTACTTACGAAGAAAGTAAAATTCTTGCGCTCGATACACTTATAGGGGCAGCCGAAATCGCAAAATCGACCGATACGCCGTTGGACGTTCTCGTCGACAGAGTGTGCAGTAAGGGCGGAACTACTATCGAAGCCGTGAAAGTTTACAAAGATAATAATCTTACCGATATTATCGCCGAAGGCGTGGACGCATGCCGCAAAAAATCTGAAATTTTGAGCAGGACTATTTAATGAAACACGTTGATATTTATACTGACGGAGCTTGCAGCGGGAACCCCGGACCGGGCGGTTGGGCGGCTATCCTTATCTATAACGGACACGAAAAGGTGATTTCCGGCGGCTATCCCGAAACCACGAACAACAGAATGGAGCTTTTCGCAATAATCAACGCTCTTTTACAACTGAAAGAAAAGTGTGAAGTGACGATATACAGCGACAGCGCGTATTCTCTCGACCCGTTTTCAAAGGGGTGGCTGAACGATTGGCAAGCGAAAAACTGGAAAACTTCGAGCGGTTCGGCGGTAAAAAACGTCGATTTATGGAAAGCTCTTCTTATAGAAGTATCCAAACACAAAGTAAGTTTCGTAAAGGTAAAAGGTCATAGCGATAACGAAAACAACAACCGTTGCGACGTACTTGCCCGTAAGGAAATTAAACTTCTCGGTGGAAACGACCTTATTAACTCGTAATGTACTAAGAAAATCTATAAAAAATAAGGATAACGATTTTTCGTTATCCTTTTTCAGTTCTTATAAAACCGTTTATAAAGTGTTCAAGTGGTAATTTTTCGTTCTGTAAAGAAGACACAGCGTTGCGCCGAAAAACGGAACTACGAGAAAAATTATGCTCGGAGAGTACGTCGCCAACGAGTTAAGACTGTGACCGTTGGGGACTATCAAGTTCACGATAAGATTAACGACGAAGAAAGTAAGATAAATAATTCCGCTTGCCGCAATAATAATTTTTGTATTGAAATTGTCTTTTTTCTTTGCGTCTTTACTCTTAAACCACACGAGAGTCGCCGCTACGGGAGCTATCGCTCCGATACAAAGTATCGTAAGGAAAGCAGTAAGAGTTACTTCGAACGGTTTGCAAAGGTAAACGACGAGTAACATCGCCATAAGGAAAAGATAGGATAGCGTTACGGTATCTCTGAATAATTTGTTTACCAAAACGTACTTAACCAAACCTTTGCCTTTGTTCGTGGGTTCGTAAGAGCGTAACTTTATTCCTTCTCTGTCGAGATGATTGCGTAAGTCGTTTATATGCGAACAGTCTATGTCTACGCTTTCTACTGAGGCGGTTTCTTTGACTTTATCGTTACGGGTGAACAAGTCACCGAAAAACTCTCTGTATTTATCGCCGCGCACAGTCGTTTTCGTATACGTATTCGGCGTAGTCATAGCTATCTTTTCATAAATATTAGGTTCTTCTGCGACAGGTTTGACCGTTTCTTGTCTTTGCGGAACGGGTTTCTGTACGGGAGCGAACGTAACAGTAGTATCGTTCGATTGATGTTCCGCAACTACTGAAGCCGTTCTTTCTCGATTATTATTCGTGTCGTCGTTAGCGACGGCAGTTTCCGTTGCCGCGGCTTCGGTATTTTCCGAAGTTACGTTAAAGTTTTCGAGCGAAACAGGGGATTCCGTTACGGTAGCTGCGGCTTCGATGTTGTTTATATCGCTTACGGCATGGGTTTGCTCTTCGTTTACCGGTTGTTCCGACGCGACGGGTTCTGCGACGGGGGATTCGGTGATTTCTTCCGGAGTTTCTTCCGTTTCAGCGTCGGCTTTCGCCGTTCTTCTCGTAAGGGGACGCAAATCGGACGGATGGAACGGCGGAGTATCGCTCATCAGGTCGAAAGTCTTGTCGGAAACGAGATTATCCAAAAGAGTACGGGTGTATTCCCATTCTTTCTCTTCCGCAGAAAGTAATTGTCTGCCTGCGTCGGTAAGGGTATAATAACGCCTTTTCGCTCCGTTACTTTCCGTTCCGTCGTAGGAGGAAATATAACCTTGTTTTTCAAGGCGTTTAAGTACGCTGTATATGGACGACTGTTTCATTTCGTAGTGTCCTTCGGTTTTGTCGTGTACGTAGTTCAATATATCGTAGCCGTATCCGTCGTGAACGGAAAGGGCTTTCAGCACGAAAATATCGACGCGACCGCGCAACATATCGGTGTTTGTTTCCATTTATGTTTGCTCCTTACAAAATTACGTTTTACATCTATAATTATAAGTATTTTTCAAAAAATAGTCAACTGCAAATTACGTCGAAATATGTAATACAATTATAAAATGAGTAGAAATATGAAATACTTTTTGTTATTTAGTCGTCGTTTTTGCCGTCGTTAGGCGTAAACTTAACTTTATCGACCGCACTCTTCTTAATATCTTCGCTGATGGCGGCATAATGACGTTTGGTCGTGTTTATATCCTTATGTCCGAGCACTTCCGCCACGACGTAAATATCTTTCGTCGCTCGATATAAAGCGGTGCCGTAGGTGCTTCTCAATTTGTGCGGAGTGATTTTTTTAAGGGGAGTTACCGCACACGCATATTTTTTTACGAGCTGTTCTATGGCTCGCACTCCGATACGTTTTCTTTGTAAGGACAGGAAAAGGGCTTCTTGGTCGGCGTCGGGGTGTTTTTCGATAAGTTTTTCTCTGTAATCGAGATAATCGTTAAGGGCGATGGCTATTTCTTCCGAAAAATACAATATGGAACGTTTTTCGCCTTTGCGAGTTACGGTAAACGTGTTATTCACAAAGTCTACGTCGTCGATATTCAGACCGACAAGCTCGCTTACACGAATACCCGTGCCGAGAAGCAGGGTAATAATGGCGTTATCCCTTAATTTAGTGTTATTATTGTTATAACTGTTTTGTCTGTCGCTGGAAAAGGTGGCGTTATTGGAAAGTTGGTCGAGTACGCCCGCAGCTTCGTCGTCTTCAAGGCGGATAATTTCTTTTTCTCTGATTTTAGGCATATCGACTTTAATAGCCACGTTTTCGGGCAGTAAATCGGTCTTATATAAATAGGTAAATAGGGCGCGGACTGCGCTCATTTTGCGTGATTTAGACGAATCGGCGTTCTTTAAGTAGGAGTGGCAGGTGTCGGAATAGTAGCTCGAAATGTAATCGAGAAAGCGTTCTATATCGCGTTTCGAGACTGATTTCATATCTTCGAGCGTAATTTCTTCAGGCAATTTGCCGTCGAAAACGTTACCACGGGAAGTCATATACTCAAAAAACAACTTTAAGTCGGTAGCGTAGTTATAGCGTGTAAGTGCAGTGGTACGCATACCGATACCGACGAAAAAATCCGTGCAAAAAGACGGCAAGAAGGGTAATACTTCGTTGCGTAGCTT
>DJPE01000096.1:35008-66950 GCA_002439705.1 Christensenella sp. UBA6420 | reverse complement strand
AAGGTATTTGACGTCGCGTTCTTCCGTGTAATTCATATCGAATATATATTACCATAGATAAATTTTATTGTCTATAAAAAAGAAGTTTTGACTTAGACAAAAACGATGGGCGATTAAACATAAATCTTACCGAAATTACGGCGAATAAGTATAAGCAAAAAAGGGAATTTCAGCGCGAAAATGCAAGGAAATCAGAGCGGTATTTGGCGAGCTTACTAAAAATTTTATTTATATATCTATTCGCAAAATACAGATTTTGCGAATAGATAAGGTATAGGGGAGCGGAAATTATTATAAATTAGCCGTCGTATCATAAATCGCTGTTCCTAAGCCTTATTTTATATTGATATATTTGCCGTATTCGCGTCGTTTGATTTTTAATCAATTTACGATAAAATCTATCGCGCGATTAAAACATATTTTTTACGATTTCGGTAAGAGCTATCACGCAATGTTCGTACGTTAGTCCGCCTTGCATATACGCTACGAACGGTTCTCTGACCGTTCCGTCCGCCGTCAATTCGAGCGACGCACCTTGAATGAACGTGCCTGCTGCCATAACTACGGGATGATTATATCCGGGCATATCCCACGCTTCGGGTACGACGAAGCTGTCCACGGGAGAAACTTTCTGCACCTGACGGCAGAAGTTGACTAATTCGTCGCCGGTACGGAACTTTATCGAAGTAATTATGTCGTAAGGTCTTTGTCCGACTTCGGGCATAGTCTCAAAATTATATCTGTCGAATACGTAGCCAGCGAGCGTGTTGCCCATAAGAGCGTTTTTTACGACAGACGGAGCTAAAAACAGCCCCTGGAAATATAATCTGTAACCGGGCGTGTACGAACCGACTTCGTTTCCTAACGACGGAGCGGTCACTCTATAAGATATTTGCTCGATATATTCGCGTTTTCCCGCGACGTATCCGCCCGTAGGAGCTATTCCGCCGCCCGGATTCTTTATAAGCGAACCTACGATAACGTCGGCTCCGACTTCGGTCGGTTCTTTTTTATCGACGAATTCGCCGTAACAGTTATCGACGACAACTATAGTTGACGGAGAATTCGTTTTGATTATTTCAATTATTTCCGCAATTTCTTCTATGGATAACGCGTTACGCCACAAATATCCTTTAGATCGCTGTATAAAAGCTAATTTAGGCTTGATTTCGGCGGTCATTTGGGCGATGGTCGCTAAGTCGGGCATTGCGTTTTCGTCTAAATCGGTTTGTTTATAGATTATTCCGTATTCTTTAAGAGAACCGTTATTATCGCCGTTAATTACGTCGTCCAACGTGTCATACGGCTTGCCTACGACGCTCAGCATAACGTCGTTCGGACGCAAAAGACCGAACAAAGCCAACGTCAACGCGTGCGTACCGTTGGTAATAAGCGGAGAAACGAGCGCGTCTTCGCAACCGAATACCGTGGCGTAAACTTTATTTAATTTTTCTCTGCCTACATCATCGTAGCCGTATCCGGTAGAACCGTTGAAATGAGTGTAAGTTACGTTATTTTCTCTGAAAGCATTAAGGACTTTTTCCTGATTATAAAGCGCAATATCTTGCAATTCGGCGAAAAGATTCTGAGCCGATTTTTCACAGTCTTTTATTATTTTTTTAGCTTCAAAATATTCCATAGCAATCCCCTATTATTATATTTTAGTTGTATTTTCGTAATAATCATTTACAATTTGCGTAACAAAATCGTTATTTTCTGCACAATTTAGCCATTTGCAGCTATCTATACGCTTAAACCACGTTATTTGGCGTTTTGCGTAGTTTCTCGAATGTTGTTTTATAAGTTCTATTAGCGTATTTCTGTCGTATTCTCCGTCTAAGTAGCCGTTAAATTCCTTATATCCTATCGCTTGCATACTTTGCATATCGAAAGTAAGTTTTTCGTTCCGTAGTAATGAATTAACTTCTTCTTCGAGTCCGTCGGCGAACATTTTGTCCACGCGTAAGTTAATTCTTTCGTATAAAGTTTCGCGCGGCATATCGACGGCGTACATAAGATGCGGTACGGCAGACGCTTTGTCGCTCTTATCCCAAATGGATTTACCTTCGGTAAGGTACACTTCCAAAGCTCTGATTACCCTTTTTACGTTGTTTTTATGTATGTTTTCGGCTAAGGGGTCGAGTTTTAATAGCTTTTCATACATATAATCCAAACCTTTTTCGTCGAGTTCCCGCATAAGGTTTTCTCTTAGCTTCGGGTCGTATGCGGACATTTGATAGTCGTAAATAAGAGAATTTATGTACAACCCCGTTCCGCCGCATACGATAGGCGTTTTTCCACGGTTTTCTATATCTTTTATTGCGGTTTTAGCTAATTTTTCGTACTGTGCGACGCTAAAAGTTTCGTTAGGTTCGACTACGTTTATAAGATGATGGACTATTCCTTGCGTTTCTTCTTCGGTGACTTTCGCCGTACCTACGTCCATTTTTTTATAAATCTGCATGGAATCTGCACCGATAATTTCGCCGTTCGTACGTTTTGCCACTTCGATGGCAAGTCCGCTTTTTCCCGAAGCGGTAGCTCCGCCGATAACGATAAACATTAAACTTTTCTCCCGAAAAACTTTTCTATATCGGTTCTGGTAAATTTAATCATCGTGGGTCTGCCGTGCGGACATTGAAGCGGAACGCCTTTTTCGAAGAAGTAACCGACGACAAATTCTATTTCCTTATCGGTAAGTTTTGCACCGCCTTTAATCGCGCTTCTGCAAGCGTATTTCGCTATCCTGTCTTTTAATAAGGAAGAGTCGGTCAGCGTTTTCATTTCGGTTTTATAAGAAAGAACTTCCCGTAAAAAGCTGCCTAAGTCGATATTGGTGAGCAACGCGGGAACGCTGCTTATATACACCTTATCGTCGCTTACGTCCAACGAAAAGCCTAATTTATCGAAATTATCTTTGTTTTTCAGCAAAAAGTCTCTCTCGTCGCCGTCTATCGGATATTCGTAAGGAATAAGTAAATCCTGCGCTATCACGTTACGATTACATTCTTCTATGAGCTTATCGAACAATATCCTTTCGTGCGCGGCGTGCTGGTCGAGAAAAACGACTTTTTCGTCAAATTCGAGTATAAGATAGGTATCGAACACCTGTCCGACGATTTTATAGGCGGGCTTTTCGGGCGTTTTGTCGTATTCTAACACGTCGTTTTCGTCGGAAGCTAAAATTTCCGCGTTCAATTTATTTTCGCTTTCGGTAATTTCCGTGGAATTATCGGAATAAAATTCCTTTTTGTCAGATTTTTTGTCGGTAATCGAATCGGCAAAAGAGATATATTCGGAATCGACTTTCGATAAATCGATTTTCTTGAACACGGGAAAAGTTTCGCCGACGGGAGCGGGTTTAATTATTCTTCCGCAATCGTTACCCGGCAAATATCCGTCTTCTTCTTCAGACGTTTCCGTCGTTCTACGAACGCGTAAATCGTTGCCGAAAACGGGATTTTTTTCGGTTTTAGTATCGAACGAAGGAGTTTTGACTTCGTTATTTACAGTATTTTCCGTCGAAGAAAAGTTGTGTATTTCCGAAAACAGCGTTTTTTGAAGCTGTTCCACGTCTTTTTCCACGGCGTTTTTTATAGTGTGATAAACTATGCCGTTAATCTTTTTTGCGTCGGCGAAACGAACTTCTCGTTTGTTCGGATGTACGTTGACGTCGACCATACCGAACGGTATTACTATGTCGAGTACGACCGTCGGGAACGTTCTTTTCATAAGAAATTCGCCGTAAGCGTTCTGAATTACCGCGGATATAGTGGCGTCTTCGATTATTCTGCCGTTCACGATGAAGGTTTGTTTTGTGCGGTTGTTTTTTATAGCTTCGGTAGCGGGACGAGCGGTAAAACCGCTAAGTTTGTAGCCGTTTTCTTCAAATTCGAGCGGAATCATATTTTCCGCGACCAAATCGCCGTACACCGAATAAATGCCGTCGTATAATCCTTCTCCGTAGGTTTTGTAGACTACGTTTCCGTCCACGGTATAGGTAAAAGACACGTCGGGGTTCGCGAATATAAGTTCAGACATCAAAGCGGTAACGTTATTTTCTTCACCTTTCGCCGCTTTAAGAAACTTATACCGAGCGGGCGTGTTGTAAAAAAGAGAACGGACGCTTATTTGCGTTCCGCCCGAAACAGCGCAAATTCCTTCTCCGACGACTTCTCCGCCCTTGACTTCTATAAAATTGCCGACGTCGGAATCTATATATTTACTTTTCAGCGTGACTTCGCTGACTGCGGCAATACTTGCGAGAGCTTCGCCGCGAAAACCGAGAGTGCCGACCATATCCAAATCGGAGGCAACTTTAATTTTGCTCGTGGCGTGCGGCAGAATGGATAGTTTTAGGTCTTCTTTTTCCATCCCGCAACCGTTGTCTGTGACAATAATCGACTTAATTCCGCCGTTTTCTATCGAAACGGATACGGAATCCGCTCCCGCGTCGATGCTGTTTTCGACGAGTTCTTTAACTATGGAAGCGGGATTTTCTACGACTTCGCCTGCGGAAATCTGATTATAAACCGATTTATCGAGAAGATTTATCTTGGGCATAAACTATTTCTCCAAAACTTTTTTCATATCGCTCAGAATAGTCAGAGCTTCTATCGGGGTGCAACGGTTTACGTCGGTTCCGTCGAGAATTTTTTTCAGTTCGGTAAAGCGTTCGTCTTCGGGGAAAAACGTAAGTTGGTCCGCGGCTACCGAGTTGTCGGAATAGACGGACATGGAACTAAGTTTATCTTTAAGATCGCCGCTCAATTCGTGATTAGCGGAAAGTTGTTTCAATATTGATTTAGCTCTCGCTATTACGTCCTTGTTTACGCCCGCGATTGCCGCGACTTCTATACCAAAACTCTTGTTAGCACCGCCCCTTGCGATTTTGTATAAGAAAACTATTCCCGTTGGCGTTTCCTGTATTAAAATACGGTAATTTTTTATGTTCGGCAAAAGGTTTTCCAACTCGCTCAGCTCGTGATAATGGGTTGCAAATAGGGTTTTCGCTTTGATTTTCAGCACGATATGTTCTACGATAGCCCACGCTATGCTTAATCCGTCGAGAGTCGAAGTTCCCCTGCCGATTTCGTCGAGAATAAGCAAAGAATGCGAAGTTGCGTTATTTAATATGTTGGCTACTTCGAGCATTTCCACCATAAAGGTACTTTCGCCGCGTAAAAGATTATCGCTTGCGCCTACTCTCGTAAAGATTTTGTCTATAAGACCCAACTCCATTTTCCTTGCGGGAACGAAACTTCCTATATGCGCCATGAGAGCTATTAACGCAACTTGCCTTATATAAGTGCTCTTACCCGCCATATTCGGACCCGTTAAAATAAGCGTAGTCGCTTCGTCGTTAAGAAGCGCGTCGTTCGGAACGAACTCGTTGGTTTTCAGCAAGCGTTCCACTACGGGGTGTCTTCCGTCCACTATGTTTATTACGTTGTTTTTAACGAATTTAGGCTTAACGTAGTTATTGCTTACGGCGACTTCGCTTAACGAATACAAACAGTCGAGATTCGCTATAATGTGCGCTATTTTTTGCAATGCCGGCGTGTAATCGTTTAGGAAAGACTTAATTTCGTCGTAAAGATTACTTTCAAGCTCCAGAATTCTGTCGCTTGCGCCGAGAATTTCTCTTTCGAGAGCCATCAGTTCTTCGGTGACGTATCTTTCGCCGTTCGCTATAGTCTGACGGCGAATATATCCGTCGGGAAGAGTTTCGGGGCGTTTACTGTTCGGAATTTCTATATAATAGCCGAAAATACGGTTGTATCTGACCTTTATTGCAGGAACTCCGGTTAATTCTCTTTGCTTTTCTTCAAATTCTTTAACAAGTTCCCCGCCGCCGAATTTCGCTTTGCGAAGAGAATCGAGTTCTTCATCGTATCCGTCTTTAATGTATCCGCCGTCCTTGGTTGTTGCGGGCAGAACGTCTGATTCGTTAATAGCCTTACTTAATTTATCTGTAATTTCGTCTATGGGTTGCAGACTGTCGTTAAGAGTACATATAAGCGGCGATTTTAACTTAGAAAGGGTCTGTTTTATCGACGGTATGATTTTTAACGACGCTTCAAGCAATTTACAATCTTTCGGTTGTATGCTCAAATAAGATATTTTCGTAACTAAACGCTCAATATCGCGAATTTTTGACAGCGATGCGCCGAGAGCGTTACGGTTTTGCGAACTTTTGCAAAGTTCCCCTATTGCGGTTTGACGAAGTTCTATTTCCGATATGTTGTTAAGCGGGTGTAAAATCCAATTCCTTAACAGTCTTGCGCCCATACCCGTTTTCGTGCGGTCGAGCACCCACAATAAACTGCCTGTTTTCTTATTGTCGGACTGCGCTTCGGTGAGCTCGAGATTACGCCTTGTGTTGTAATCTATTATCATCGAGTCTGCGTCCTGAACCACATTAAGACTGCTTATGTGAGATAGATTTCGTTTTTGCGTGTTCAGAACGTAATCGATTTCGGCTCCCGCTGCGCACACAGCCGCGTGTTTATCGCCTAAACCTAACGCTTCGACGTTAAACAAATCGAAATGCTTGCATATAGAAACCGCCGCGTTGTCGTAGTCGAAAGAATAATCGTAAAACGGCGTAAACTTGCAAAGTCGCATATTTATTACCGATTCGCTTCGTTTACTCTCTTCGCATATTTCGCGCGGAGCAATTATTTCTGCGGGCGCGTTGGTCAGAAGATAGTCTTCAAGGTCGGAAAAATCGGCGTTTTTGAATTCTTTTACGCTGAATTCGCCCGTGGTTATGTCAAGAAGAGCCACGGCGTAATCTTCTTTATACTTCGCTATCGACGCAAGATAATGGTTTACCGTGCCGTCGAGCATTTCTTCGTTAGTATTCGTGCCGGGGGTAATTACTCTTATAACGTCGCGAACGACGAGTCCTTTTTGGTCGCCGGGGTTTGAAAGCTGTTCGCAGATGGCCACTTTATACCCTGCGTTTATGAGTCTTGTAATATAATTTTCTACCGCGTGGTAAGGAACGCCACACATAGGCGCGCGTTCGGCTAAGCCGCAATCTCTACCGGTAAGAGTCAGGTCGAGAACTCTGCTCGCGGTAACTGCGTCGTCGAAAAACATTTCGTAAAAATCGCCGAGTCGGTACAAAAGAATGGTATCGTCGGAATATTTTTTCTTCAAATCGAGATAATGCCGCATCATCGGCGACAATTCGTTATCTTTTTTTGCCGATTTTTTTTCCTTAGTCATTTCTTTCACCCCATAACGCCGCAGATTTCGACGTATTGATTTTTACATTGACAAACTGACCCACAAGGTCGTCACCGCCCTTGAAATTAACAAGTCTGCCGCTTTCGGTTCTACCCATAACGTAACCCGCTTTTTTGAGATTGACGTCTTCGACGAGTATTTCTTCGACTTTTCCTATGTATTCTTCGCTGAGTTCTTTCGTTATTGCGTTTTGCAAGTTGACAAGTTCGGTGATTCTCTGCTTCTTCACCGCGGCGGGAAGCTGTTCCATAGCGGCGGCGGGAGTACCTTTTCTCGGCGAATAAACGAAAGTGAACGCGTTACTGAACCGAACCTTTTTCACAAGGTCCAAAGTATCTGCGAAATCTTCGTCCGTTTCCGTCGGGAAACCTACCATAATATCGCTCGTTATACCACATTCGGGCAATTTTTCTCGAATTTCCGAGATTATATCGAAATATTTTTCACGGGTGTACTTACGGTTCATCAGTTTCAGAACCCTGTTGCTACCCGACTGAACGGGCAAATGAACGTTGTTGCAGATATTGTCGCAAGACCTTATAATGTCGATAACTTCGCTGTCAAAGTCTTTCGGATGGGAAGTCATAAAACGCAAACGGAACTTGCCGTCGATTTTCGTCACCCCTTCGAGAATATCCTTAAACTTCACCCCTTCGTAATTGTAGCTGTCTACGTTCTGCCCGAGAAGAGTAATTTCCTTATATCCTTCGTCGAGAAGAGACTTAACTTCGTCGAGTATTACGTCGGGACGACGGCTGCGTTCTCTGCCCCTGACATGCGGAACGATACAGTACGTGCAGAAATTGTTGCAACCGTACATTATATTAACCCACGCGTTCGTGCCGCTCGTTCTGTACACAGGTACGTCTTCTTCTATGTCGGGCATTTGGTCTGTGGGAATATTTTTGTACGTTTTTTTCCGTTTCGACTCGATTTCTTTAACCGCTTCGCCTAATTCCGATATGTTGGACGTGCCGAGAATAACGTTTATGAAAGGGAATTTTTCTTTAAGGCTTTCGCCGATCCCTTCCTGTTGCGTCATACAACCGACGACGGCTACTATAAGCGACGGTTTTCCCTTTTTCAAATGCTTGATATCGCCTATGTTACCTAAAATCTTTTTTTCCGCGGTATCTCTTATACAGCAGGTATTAAAAACGATTAAATCGGCTTTTTCTACTTCCGAACATGCCGAATACCCTATCTTTTCCATAATTCCGGCGAGTTTTTCCGACTCGTGGACGTTCATCTGACACCCGTAAGTGTATATATAATAATATTTATTCATAACGCATATATTATAACGCAAGACGAAATACGGCGCAAGTCAATTTAGGTTTCCGCGGATAAAAAATAACCGCCTTAACATACTATCGGTATGAAAAACCATTCGTCGAAAGGAAAAAAAGTGTTACTTATCGTAGTTAGCGTCATAGTATCGCTTAACTTTATCGCAGCAATAGTGTTTTCCGCAATATATTTTTCCGCAAAACTTGACGACGACAAAATCGTAGCGGAAAAAGCCACGCTTAAAATCGTAGGTTCGGACGGAGCGGAAATCGACTGCGAAGCCTTTAACCGTTACGTTACTTACGAAAACATAAACAGCAATATAATAAACGCTTTCGTCGCGCTCGAAGATAAGCGGTTTTTTACGCACCACGGCGTCGATTACTATCGGCTTGCGGGAGCTACGATAAAGAACGTTAAATACGGATATTTCAAGGAAGGCGGCTCGACGATTACGCAACAATTAGCGAAAAACACGCAATTAAACAGCGAAAAGACCATTACTCGTAAGATAAAAGAAATGAAATTAGCCCACGATATAGAAAAGAAATATTCCAAAGAAGAGATTTTGGAAATGTATCTTAACGCTATTTATTACGGCAACGGAATTTACGGCATAGACAGCGCTTGCAAAAATTATTTCGACAAATCGCCCGCCGAAGTTTCGGTAGCGGAAAGCGCGATTTTGGCGGGAATTGTGAAAAATCCCTCGAAATATTCCCCTATTAACAACGAAGATAAAGCTCTCGAACGAATGAAACTCGTTTGCGGACTTATGAAAGCGCAGAGTTACATTACCGAAGACGAATACGAACAAGCCTTGCGCTACAAATACGTTAAACCCGCCGACAATGGAATAAATCCGTATATAAACGCGGCTTTATCCGAAGCGTGCGAAATTCTTGGGACGGACGAAAAGAGTCTGTTAAAATCCGACTACGTTTTGGAATGTCATTACGACGGAAAATTGCAGAATATTATAGAAAAACTCGCTTCTTCCGATGATTTTGCCGTAAAAACTTACGACGGCAAAGCCGCCTTATCGTCGGTGGTACTTTGCGACAACGCGAGCGGGGGCGTAATTGCATGTTATTCTTCCGACGGAATAAACCCGATAACTTTTCGCAGAAGTCCCGGTTCTTGCATTAAACCCGTAGCCGTCTACGCCCCCGCTTTGGAACGTAAAGTAATCACCGAAGCGACCGTTTTTAACGACGAAAAGACCGATTTCGACGGCTATTCCCCGTCCAACTACAAGGATATTTATTACGGAAAAGTAGACGTGGAAACCGCTGTAAAAAAATCAATAAACACGATAGCGGTAAATATTTTCCTCGAAACGGGAAAAGAATACTGCATAAATAAAGCTATCGACGCCGGGATACCCGTAGACAAAAACGACCTTAACTTGTCTTTCGCTCTCGGCGGCATGACTTATGGTGTAACCACTAAGGAATTGTGTCAAGCATATACTTGCTTTGCTAACGGCGGAGTGAAACGAAAAATAGGTCTTATTAAGACTATAAAAAACGGTAAAGGCAAAATCATATATAAAAGTAACGAAGAAAGCGAAAAAGCCGTTTTTTCAAAAGAAACTTCATATATCATTACCGACCTATTACAAAAAACGGCTCAAAATGGAACTGCTCGCAAGCTGTCGGAAGTTAAATCTACCGATATCGCTGCAAAAACGGGAACGGTCAGCGGACGAGTCGGTAACACCGACGCGTGGTGTATGAGCTACTCTCCCGACTATACTTTGTGCGTGTGGTACGGCGGCGCGGACAACACCGATGAAGAAAATATATCGCTAACCGGCGGCGGTATCCCCGCTTTACTTTCGGCAAACGTATATAAATATTTGCCGATACGGAATGAAAAGTTCGATATACCCGATTCCGTAGCCGAAGTCGAAATTGACCTGTACGCAAGGAACGAAACCGATAAACTGTATTTAGCAAACGAAAATACACCCTACGAATATAGAAAATCTTACGTTTTTTCGGAAAACAATATGCCGCAGGAAGTTTCGCCATATTTTAATAACCTTTCCGCTGACTTTTCGGCAGAGAGCTTACCGTACGGCGGCGTTAAACTTCGTTTCGGCGTTATTTACCCCAACTCTTACGCTATTACGAGAACCGATTTAACAGACGGTTCGGTAGTTGAAATTTACAGGAACGAAAATCTGCCTTCCGAAAATTACTATCGTATCGAAGAATTTATAGACGAACGAGCCGAAAGCGAAAAAATATATCTTTACAATTTAGAGATTATTTACGCGCCCGATATATCGACTAATCAAAGCGTAACCGTAATAACCTAAAAACCCTCTTTTTTCAAAAAAAGTACCGCATAAACGACTGCAATTATTGCTAACCCGTTTATGCGGTACTTAAAAAACAATTTTTAGTGTGATAATTTTATAGCAATCCGAGTCTTTTATTAAAATCTTCAAAATCAGGCACAAGTTTTTCGTCGTTCCATTGCCCCGTGATTTCACCGACAAACTTATCAGCCATTTCGTCACGCTCTTTCTCCGGATAATCATACGTTTTGTCACAACCGTGTATGCTTAACGGGTCTATCATATTAAGTTCCCACTGTGAAGCCAAATCTATTATGGTATCCAACACATCAGCATCTATCGGAGATGTAATTTTAAGTTCCGGAAATACGTATTTTTTGACAAAAGTCACGGCATTTTCACTTAGACAAAACTTTTTAATTCCTTTTTGTTTGTTTTTATTTAAACACATATTTTATATATCCTTAAAGTCGCAAACGATAGTTTCGGTATTGTTTATCGCGTCGGTAACGAGTTTTTCTATATCGAGAGCGGTTTCCATTTCTTCGGCGGCTTTTATGCTCGGTTTTATTACGGGGTTTTTCGGTAAAAAGACGGTGCAACAGTCTTCGTACGGTAAGATACTCGTTTCAAAGGTGTCTATTTTTTTTGCAATATCAATGATTTCGGTCTTATCCGAACCTATAAGCGGTCTGAATACGGGTAAAGACACGACACTGTTGGTTACGTTGATACTTTCCATAGTCTGACTTGCGACCTGCCCTAAACTTTCGCCCGTTATTATCGCGCCGCATTTCTTTTCTATAGCTAAGCGTTCAGCTATACGCATCATTATTCTGCGCATTATCGTAATCATATATTCTATTGGGCAATTTTCTTTAATCGCGTACTGTATTTCGGTGAACGGTACGACAGCTAATTCTATCGGACCGCAATATCTCGATACTATTCTGGCTAATTTTATGACTTTTTCCTTAGCCATTTCGCTCGTAAACGGGAAACTGTGGTAATGTACCGCATAAATTTTCACTCCGCGTTTTGCCATAAGGTATGCGGCTACGGGGCTGTCTATTCCGCCGCTCAACAAAAGCATACCGTTGCCGCCGCAACCTACGGGAAGACCGCCCGAACAAAGCACTTTTTTGTAGAAAATATAGGAATATCCGTTTTCTCTTATGTCTACGTTGACTTCAAAGTCGAAGTTAAATAAATCTACCGTAAGGCCGCCTTTCGCTTTACGAAGCATAACCGCTCCTATATCGCGCGCTATATCCATAGATTTAAGCGGAATTTTTTTGTCGGCTCGGTTTACGGTAACGCGGAATTTACCCGTACGCGGGAAAACTTCCGAACAGGTCTCCGCAATTTTTTCCAAATCGGTGGGCATTTTTATTGCGGGGCTTACGCTGTATATACCGAATACTCTCGTAAGACGGGATATAATTTCCTGTTCGTCCGACTCGGAATATCCGACGACGAATAATCTGTTGTTGGAAGAAACGAGCTTACATTCCACGCCTTCAAGCGATTCTGCTATATTGTGTTTCAGCGTAGAAACAAAGTAATTTCTGTTATTTCCTTTAAGGAAAATTTCGCCGATTCTTATCAAAATTGTTCTTTCCATATTATCCTCTCATGTATTTTATTAGCATATTGTATTCCAAATTAAACGATTTTATGAAAGTATCTATGTCCGAAATTGTCGTTTTATCGGACAAACTGATTCTAATCAAGCCTTTTTCGTACTCTTGCGGTAGTTTCATGTTATCGGGTGTATTTTTGTCGGTTTTTTTAGAAGAACAAGCGCTTCCCGTGCCTATAAAAATACCGTATTTTTCCAAAGAATGAAGTATTACTTCGCCCCTTAAATATTTCAACGCAACGTTGAAAATATACGGCGAACAACGTTCGTCGGAACGAATAATTACGTCTTCCCTGTCGAAACCTTTTCTTAATTCGGCGTTGCATTTTGCCGCGGCTTCGTAGTTTTCTTTTTGCGACTTTATAGCGCGTTCGAGCGCATACTCGAAAGCCACTATCCCCGCCACGTTTTCGGTGGACGACCTTATATTGAATTCCTGTCCGCCGCCGAATATAATGGGTTTTAGGTTAAGTCCGCTTTTAATAAACAACGCCCCGACTCCTCTCGGCGCGTGGAATTTATGACCGCTTACCGAATAGAAATCTACGCCCAAATCGTTTAACGATACGTCGATTTTTCCTACCGCCTGCACGCCGTCGCTATGAAACAATATATTTTTATTATAGGTTTTCACCGTTTTGCAAAGCGATTTTATATCGTTTATTCCGCCCGTTTCGTTGTTTACGTGCATAATCGAAACGAGAGCGGTGTTTTCGTCGAGCAGTTTTTGCAATTCTTCGGGAATTACTCTGCCGCAGGAATCGACGGGACAAGCCACCACGTCGTAACCGCGTTGTTTGAGTTCTTCCGCGGGGCGTTTTACGGCGGGATGTTCGCTTTCGGATATAATTATTCTGCATTTATTCGGCTTTTTCGAGCCGAACAATACTAAATTGTTGCTTTCCGAGCCGCTTGACGTGAATATAATTTTTCCGTCGCCTTTCAGTAATTTACAAACGTTACTTCGGCATTTATCCAAAGTTTTCGCAACGTCAACCGACGGACCGTACGGTGCGGACGGATTAAAAAATTTATCCGTCATGTATTCTCTCATAATATCCGCACATTCGGGCAAAGTCGGAGTTGTGCTTGCGTTATCTAAAAATATCATTTGTACCTCTCTTATAAGTTTCTGCCAAAGCGTAAAGATATTCGTCGGCGGCTATGGAAAATACAGTTCCGTTACTTTTTACGGTTATCGGGAATTCCGCTTCGCCTTCGTAATACTTTTTTTCGGTTTCGCCGCGCACGATTTCGGCAGTTCGCAAATCGACCGATTCGCACGGCAAACTTTTGTCGTAGCTGTATTCTTTTTTTATTTCCAACTTTCCGTCGCGAACGATATATACGTACTTATATATAAGGTTTCGCTTGAAAAAATTAAGGACGATAGACGCTACCCAAAGTATTATCGCGATATAAAAGTACTTAAAAAGCACTATCAAAGCCACGATAGCAAGGATTTTCAGGCACAACGACAGGTTTTCCAGCACGGAAAACTTTTTATCGTTGTTACTCAGCGTGGCTTCTATGCGGTAATAATCAGAACTTCGCAATAGTCACTCCTTTCCCGCCTTCGGTAAAATTGCCGTCGCGGAAAGATACTATTTCTTTTCTTCCTTTAAGATAGTTTTGCACAACTTTACGCAATATCCCTTCGCCGTAGCCGTGAATAATTCTGATTTCTCCGAGATGAACCCGCAAACATTTGTCGATATACTCTTCGAGCGCATACAACGCTTCTTCCGAGTTCATACCTATCAGGTTGATTTCGGGCGATACCTGTTCGTTGTATAAAGTCATTTTCGTCGGAACGGTTTTTATTTTTTCCGCTTTTTTCTCTGTTTTTTTCAAACGGCGTAAATTGTCGAGTTTTACGTTTGTTTCTATCTTCCCTAACTTAACTTTCGCTTCGCCCTTGACGGGGTTTAATTTTACTACTTCGCCTTCGGAATTAAGGCTGACGACAAGTACTCTGTCTCCTACCTTTATTTCGCCGTCTTCTTCTTCGCTCATTCCCTTAAACTCGTTTTCTTCGTTAATAACGTATTTTTTTAACGATTTACGCAATTTTTGTGCACGGAATATAGTGCTTTCGTCGGGATCGTCAAGCAAAGCTCTCAGTTCCTGAATAATATCGTTGGCTTCGTCCATGGCTTCGTCGACAAGGCGTTTTGTTTCCTTTTTTACAGAAACGTTAAGACGTTCTCTCTGTGCGAAAAGTTTTTCTTTTTCCTTTTCGGCGGCATTAAGCTCTTCCTGTGCTTTTTCTTTTGCTTTCTTTGCTTCTTCTAACATAATTTCGGCTTCTTTTCTGGATTTTTCCAACGAAAGAAGCACGTTCTCAAACTCGAATTTATCTCCGCTTATTCCGTTTCTCGTGGCGTCGATTATTTCTTTTTTCAGACCGAGTTTTTCGGCTATAAGCAATGCGTTGCTTGCGCCGGGTGCACCTATTATAAGTCTATATGTCGGAGAATACGTCGTCGGGTCGAAATCCATGGACGCATTCTGAACGCCGTCGGTCACCACAGCATACTCTTTAAGCTCGTTGTAGTGCGTGGTTATTACGCCCTTCGCGCCTTTACTCAAAATATAGCGGGAAATGTTCAACGCAAGCCCTGCACCTTCGGTCGGGTCTGTGCCTGCGCCGAGTTCGTCAAACAGAACGAGCGTGTTTCTCGTAAGCGAGTCGATTATACTTACCGTGTTTTTCATGTGCGACGAGAACGTTGAAAGGTTTTGTTCTATGCTTTGTTCATCGCCTATATCGCAAAAAACGTTGTCGAAAACGGCAATATCTGCGTATAAAGCGGGTACGAAAAAGCCGCTCATTGCCATAATCACAAGCAATCCCGTCAATTTAAGACAAACTGTTTTACCACCCGTATTCGGACCCGTTATTAAAAGTAAATTAAAATCCGAACCTACCCGGACGTCGTTAGCCACGACTTTTTCGGCAGGTATAAGCGGGTGCCTGCCCTTTCTTATATCTATTCTGCCCGATTTATTTATTACGGGTTTAACGCTTTTGGTGGCGTTTGCGTACTGTGCTTTCGCAAATATCACGTCAAGGTCTGTTATTATTTCGAATGTGGACTTAATGGCGGCGGCTTCGTTGCCGACGCGCACTGTAAAAGCACGCAAAATTTTATCGATTTCCGTGCTTTCTTCAAGCATACAGGTTTTTAAGTCATTATTTAACTCGACTATCACCATAGGTTCGACATATAAAGTGGCTCCAGAAGCGCTCTGGTCGTGAATAAGTCCGGGTATCATACCTTTATATTCCGATTTTAGCGGCACGACGTATCTGTCGTTTCTTACGGTGATGATATTGTCCTGCATATACTTTGAATATGCCGAACCGTTGACGTAATTTAATAGTTTAGCCTTAATGTTCTCCGCTATTTTTTTCATTTTTCCACGAATATTCTTTAAGTTAGTCGAAGCGTTATCGCTCATTTCCGTGTCGGAAACTATCGACCTGCTTATATCGTCTTCAAGCCGTTTATCTGTGAAAATTTCGGACGCTTTTTGTTTAAGCAAAACTATTCTGTCATCGGGAACGTTGAGAATTTGTCCTTGTAAAGCCCTAGCTACTCTCAAAACACGCTCAATTCGTAATAATTCTCCCATGCTGAGCATGCTTAATATCTCTGCTCGTTCAATTGCTTGCGTCACGTCGTCGAAATTAAGAGACGGATTTATCGCATGTTCGAATAGTATTATATCGCCTTCTTCCGTTTCGTTCAGCGCTTTTTTTATAGCTTCCGCATCGCTAAAAGGCTTTATATTTTTTACGGCTTCTTTAGCGTTTTTAGAGTAAGCGAAAGCAGCTACTTTTCCGAGAATTTTATCGTATTCAAGCGTTCTTAACGTTCTTTCGTTCATACTTACTCGACTCCTCTGTTGAAATGTAAATGGTTATATCCCGAAGTGTCCGCTTCTTTACCGGAATAGTATTTTTTCAATACGGATAGCATATCGGATACCTTCATCGAAGTGAAATCAAAATACCGCGGATTATTGCCCGCGAGTGTTCCGAGATTAGTGACGACGGAATTTTTCATTTCGTGCTGACAATAGTTTCCTAAGCGTTTCGTAACTACCGGGTATTCTCCTTTTGCGTCGCACAAAGAAAGGTCTTTAACTTCTTTACACCGTTCACATGAACCGTAAACCAAACGTTTCGGGCAGAAATTCAGATACATAAGCGGTAATCTGCCGTAAGTATAGACAAGGCAGTCCGGGAAATTTTTTAATTCGCTCGAATTGAGCTCAGTGCTGATTACTGTTTGCGACGACCAGCGTAAAAGCGGATTCTTCTTATTCGCTACGTTCAGTGTCCAGCTCGCTACGACGGGTTTTTTCAAAAAATCCGCCATATAATAGTTCCCGACGTTGTTTGCCACGATTCCGTCGAATATGCGGGCAACGTCGTACGCTAAGCGCTCTTCCGAAGTGGGAATATAGATAGGTAGTTTGACAAAAATCAGATTATCGTCGGTTTTTGCCGCGTTATAGAACTTTTCGCACAATTCCAAATCATAATTACAGGGTGAAAAAACTATATTTTTGAAGCGATTTTTTATTTCTGCGTTAAGTTGTCTTATATTGTCGAGTTCTACGAAATCCCCCTTTATCTTTTCACGCAAGTGATGCTTTGCTGCACGTTCGCGGTCGGGGCGAACGTATTCGTCGATAAACTTTCTTTTATAGTAGCTTATCACATCGCGACGAAATTCGTTAAGGACTCTTTTCGGCACGAAAGCGTTTTCCGTTTTGACTGCGTAAACAATGAATTCAAAGTCGGTATCCCGCGTTCTTATAAATTGCGACACTACGTCGGCAGGTTTAAGGGGTTCGGTTATTGCTGTATCGACTATTTGACCGAAGAAATCATACTCTACGCCTCGGCATATAGCAACAATATGAGCGGGTTCGCCGGCGACGAGTCTTACGGCAAGTTCTATCATTACTTTTTTCGGCTCGTCGAATTCAGAATTGGTTTTCGTAAGAAATACGCTGTCGCCTATTTTCGTTTCGTTCGGCGAAAAACAAACGTAACAGGTTTCGTCTTGCCAAGTTTTCGCTTCACCTGTGGCAACTATACCTCCTATTTCGCTTTTCTTACGCATTACCTTAAAACAGTCGTCCTTTTCGACGGCTCTTTTAGCGTTGATTAGTACGAGATTTTTTGAGATAATTTTAACGATTTTACCGTAGTATACGCCCATATGGTTGGGGGCGCTCTTGTAAATTATATCCTTATTGTCCCAATAACCGTGAGTAAAATTGCCCCTGTTGAAAAAGGCTTTCAGTTTGTCTGCTATTTTGTCGTTATAAACGGCGGAACCTTCGGTTAAAGCTGTATAAATGCCCGTCACACCTTCGATATAGTTATGGTTTTTCAATCTTCCTTCTATTTTGAAAGAATCGACATAAAGCATTTCCAAGTCGTCGATTTTATCTGCCATACAAATATCTTTCGCACTTAAAAGGTATCCTTCGTCTACGATTTTTCCGTTGATTTTACACGAATACTTCTGTCGGCACAGCTGAGCGCAACGCCCCCTGTTGCCGCTTTTTCCGGTGAGCATGGACGACAACAAACACGCTCCGGAAAAACCAGTACACAATGCGCCGTGAACGAACGTTTCCGTTTCTATATCAGTGTTGCTAATGATGGCGCTTATATCTTCGGGAACGGTTTCTCTGCTCAAAACAATTCTTTCCATACCCATATCTTTCGCCCATTTCGCGCCTGAACGATTATGAATCCCCATTTGCGTGCTTGCGTGGACGGCGGCTTTGGAATGGTTACGGATAATAGACACCAGGGCTAAATCGCTGATGATAAACGCATCGATTTTTGCCTTTTCGGCAAGTTCTACGATTTTTTTTGCTTCTTCGATTTCGGAGTCTTTCAGCATAACGTTGAGAGCGAGATACGCTTTCGCTCCGTATTCGTGGCAAAGAGAAACGATATCTTCCAAGGTGTCGAGATTATCGGCGGTGGCTCTTGCGTTAAGTCTGCCGTAACCGAAATAGACGGCGTTCACGCCGCTTTTTATCGCTGCGACGTACGTGCTTGCCGTCACCGGAGCAAGGACTTCGGCGTTATATGCCGGATACGGAATAAGCACGTCCATATCCAAAAGCTCCCACATGCAATAAGGAGCTTTCAGATTATGCGGACATCTTGGTTCGTCCGTATACGACCAATCGACGTTTCTACCGTAAAACGACATTCTTCGTTTCTAATTCTTTTAATACACTTTCTATTTCGGCGTTGACTTCGCCGTCGGTTAAGGTCTTATCGAGCCGTCTCAAAGTAAGTTTTACTGCGACGCTCTTCTTTCCCTTAGGTACTTGTCCTCCGGTGTACACGTCGAAAATTTCGAGATTTTCGAGCATACCGCAATCGGCTTTTCTTATCGTGTCCAAGATTACTCCCGCTTCGGTTTCTATCGGAGCAAGCAAAGCAAGGTCACGTTCTACAGCCTGATATTTGGAGATAGCTTTATAAGGCTTGATACCTATTCCGTTTTTGGCGATGTAATCGGCGTCTATTTCCGCGATATAAACGGGTTTGTCAAATCCGAAAGTATCTTTTACGGAAGGATGAACTTCACCGAGATATCCTATCTTAATTCCGTCCGCATAGACGAAAGCGGTACGACCGGGATGTAAATAATTGAGTTCTCCGCGTTTGAATTCAAAGTTAAGTCCGAAAATGACCGCTATATCTTCCAGAATAGCTTTGACTTTATAGAAGTTTTCGCCGTTTCCGAACGCACCGATCACCAAAGTCTGTTTTTCTTCCGGAAGTTCGGTAAGCGGAAGAGCTTTCGGCAAATATACGTTTGCTATTTCGAATAATCTGCCCGACTTGTTGCCTCTCGTAGAGTTCGACGCAATAAGTTTTAGCATGCTGTAACTTAAAGTCGTACGCATTATAGAAAAGTCAGCTCCCAACGGATTGCTTATTTCTATTGCGTTACGCTTAAAGTCATCCTTATCGAGATTTAACATATCAAAGGCTTTTGGCGAAATAAAGGAATACGTTACCGTTTCCTGACAGCCGTAGCCGACCATAATATTTTTCAGCTTGTCCATTCTTTCCTGTGCGGGTGTCTTTCCGCCGCACTTATTGCTGATAAGTCTGGGTTTTAGGTCATCGTATCCGTAAAAACGAACGACTTCTTCCGCAATATCGTTTATACCGACGATATCCTCTCTAAAATTGGGAATAACGGTGGTAAGAATATCTCCGTCGGAAGTCGTGGTAAGTTCCAGATTATTAAGAATGGACATAATTCTGTCCTTGTTTATATCTATGCCTATTACGGAATTGACTTTCTTATAGTCGTAAGTGAACACTCCCGACTTAACTTCTTCTTTACAGCGGTCGATTTGTCCGTCAACTATTTTGCCCCAACCGTATCTGTCGAAAAGNNAAGGTTTAACGCTCTGTTTAAGCCCATTTCCTGCGAAATATAGTCAATACCTTTTTCGAAACGAGCCGAAGAATCGGAATGTAAATTCAATTCTCTCGACGTGTGTCTTACGCTGTCGCGTGCAAAACGCGCGCTTTCCAGAATTACGGTCTTCGTATCTGCACAGATAGACGAGTACATTCCGCCCATTACGCCGGCTACGGCTACGGGTTTTTCCGCGTCGCAGATAGCGAGCTGATGGGATTTTAAGGAATATTCTTTGCCGTCGAGCGCAGTAATTTTTTCTCCGTCGCGAGCGGTACGGATTACTATCTTCTTGCCTGCGAGATTATTCAAGTCGAACGCATGCATAGGTTGACCTATTTCGGTAAGAACGTAATTCGTAACGTCGACAAGGTTGTTTATAGGACGAATTCCCACCGCTTTAAGTCTGTCGCGAATAATTTTAGGAGATTCTGTTTCTACGACGTCGGCTACCGCAGCTGCCATATATCTTGGGCAAAGTTCGTAGTTTTCATTCTCTACCATAACGTAATCGTTTACGTTTCCGCCGTAGGTTTTGTAAGTAAAATCGGGCATACGGAGTTTTTTACCGGTGACGGCTGCGACTTCTCTCGCTATACCTAAGATACTGTTGCAGTCGGGTCTGTTCGCGGTGACGGCTACGTCAAGGACGGTTTCCGTATTTCCTATTACGTCGTTAATGTCAGAACCTAACTCGGTATCCTTGGGAAGAATGAGAATTCCGTTCACTCCCGCTCCTTCGAAATCGGATTCGGTAAGACCGAGCTCTCCGCCCGAACACATCATACCTTCGCTGATAACTCCGCGTAAAGCGCCGGCTTTTATGGTTTTTCCGCCGGGAAGAACCGCTCCGTCCATAGCTACGGGTACGATATCGTTTACTTTTACGTTCTGTGCGCCCGTTACTATCTGAGTAAGCTCCGTGCCGTTATCGACCTGGCATACCCAAAGGTGGTCGCTGTCTTTATGTCTTTCCATTTCGACGACTTTACAGCAAACCACATTCTGAATTTCGTCGCGTAAATTGATTACTTCTTCTATTTCGAAACCTACGGAAACGAGCTTGTCGCCTAATTCCGCAGGGGTAATATCAACGTCTACAAATTCTTTTAACCAACTATAAGGAACTTTCATTTCTTTTCCTCCTATCTGTACTGCTTGAGATAACGAATATCGTTTTCGAACATTATTCTCATATCGGGAATACCGTATTTGAGCATAGCGCATCTTTCGATACCTATACCGAAAGCGAAACCGGAATATTCTTCGGGGTCGATGCCGCAATTTTTCAATACGATGGGATTAACCACGCCCGCCCCGAGAACTTCTATCCAACCGGTGCCTTTGCACAGACGGCAACCTTTGCCGTGGCACATAAAGCAGCTTACGTCGAGTTCTACGCTCGGTTCGGTAAACGGGAAATACGAAGGACGAAAACGGGTTTTCGTTTCGGGTCCGAAAAATTTACGGGCAAACTCGTCGAGAGTGCCTTTAAGGTCACAAAGATTTATATTCTTGTCGACGACAAGACCTTCTATCTGCTGGAACATCGGAGAATGGGTAGCGTCGCTGTCTAATCTGTAAACTTTACCCGGGCAAACAATTCTTATAGGCGGTTTCTCGACTTCCATAGTACGAGCCTGTACCGCGGACGTCTGAGTACGCAAAAGGATATTGTCGTTAATGTAGAAAGTATCCTGCGCGTCGCGCGACGGGTGATCTTTCGGAATGTTAAGCTGTTGGAAGTTATAAAAATCAAGTTCCATTTCGGGACCTTCTTTAACTTCAAAACCCATTCCTATAAAAGCGTTCACGAGTTCGTTACGGGCAAGAGTCAAAGGATGAAGTCCGCCCGCGTTAAGCGTGGGTTCGGATAAAGTGACGTCTATCGTTTCTTCTTCTATTTTCTTCTGCAATTCCCTTGCTGCGATAAGTTTTTCGCGCTCGGCAATAAGATTTTCGACTTTTTCGCGTAAAGCGTTAATGTGTTTGCCTGCGATGGGGCGTTCTTCGGGAGAACAATCTTTCAGCCCTTTAAGAAGACCGGTTATTTCCCCGCTTTTTCCGAGATATTTTACTCTCAAATCGTTAAGTTCGCTACTGAGATACACCTGCTCCAACCTTGCGTTGACGGCGTCCTGAATAGCTTTGATTCTGTCCAGCATCATAGTTTATATACTCCTATATAAAGTTAATAACTATGTTATTATAACACTATGATACCCTTTACGCAACAATAATTGCGTTTTCTTTAATCGTAAACCGCGATAACTTATAGATAATATCGCTTTATAAACGTCATTAAGCTAAGCCGATAGTAAATTATAGCTAACGACTTAACACTAATCGGGCAACAGATCCAGATAATCGGGCGATGTGTCTTCGCCGAGAAACGTGGACGGCACTTCACCTACGATAACCGCTTCGGTAACGAGAATTTCGTTGGTTACGTCGCTTTTGACTTTTCCTTTCGGGACGGTAAGTTCTATTTCGACGAAACAATTTATTTGCAGCCTGTGAAGTGTTTGGTTTATGCCCATCTCCTTAAATTCGGAACTTAATACAGTGTAACAATTGCTTATAATTTTCGCGTCTATCGGGACTTTGCTTCCATAATCGGACAAAAATGTCAATCCGGTAAAAGCTCCCGACGGTATATAAAGACTTTTCGTCCGCAATTCGTTCAATCTGTTCTGAATTTCTGTCTGGATAATCATATTTATTTGATTTATAAGCGCAGAGTTAGACTTAATCATCGTAACTTTATCGTTGCTATCCTTTATCACCGTAAAAAAATCTTCGTAAAATATTCCTAATTTGCGTATAACTTCGTTGCTTTCGTTAACTATGTTAATAACTTCGGCCCGGGCTTCTTCTTCGCAAGTCGTAGCAATCAAGTCGGAAGCAAAAACGAAAAAATACGTCGTAATCGCTACCGTTATTACGGCAAACACCAAAATATTTTTCTTACAACGAGAAATACGCATATAAAAGTATATGCGACTAATTTGAATAAAGTCACTGTCTTGAAATAATTATAAAGAATTCTTTACAGAGTCGTAAATGCGACGCATTGTCATGGCGTCTTCAGCCTGCGTACCGGACGACTCGCAAATTATTACTGGCGACATGTCGTATTTAACGAATATTTCTGCCAAAGGCTCAAATTCCGGACCGTATTCGGTATCTTCGAATGTAAGATGTTTAATTTCTCCTCCTTTTCCGTACATTACTTTACTGAAATGAACGTGCATATTTTTTACTTTCGTTTCGGCAAGATTATCGAACATGTATTTTACGATATTTTCGTAGTCTTCCGCCGTTTTCAGGCTGCCGTGCGTCCTTGCGTTTACGTGGCCGAAATCTACGCACGGATAGAAAAAGTCGGCTATATTACAAAAGTCGGTCACTTCTTCGACAGTTCCTATCTGGGCTATTTTACCCATGGTTTCTATACAGGTTTTGTACCTATTTAAGCCGTTTTCTTTAATAACATCCGCTAATTCGGTAAGATTACGCTTAGCTACAGACACCGCTTCTTCTCTCGAAACTTTACCTTGCGTGGCAGGATGAAAAACTATTCTTTCGCCGTTATCGAATACGGAAAGTTTTTCGAGCGACCGAATAACGTAGCCGAAATTCTTTTCGATGGCTTCGCGTTCGGGGTTTGCGAAGTTAATATAATAAGGAGCATGTATAGAAATTTCCACTCCGTTGCACTTGAATTCTCTGCCGATTTTCTGCGCGGTAGCGTCGGAAAGGGTAATTCCTTTCCCGAACGAGTACTCGAAAATATCTATCTTCCTGTCTGCGCACCATTTTGCCGCTTCGATAGTGGACGAATGTCCTTCTTCATAAAAACTTAAACTGTTGCCTGCGACGCCTATTTTTGTCATAATGCCAATTCCTGCCTTCTCCTTATTTACTGCTTGTCCGTGCGTATTCATAACGATAATTCGTTTCTTGTTGCGATTATATCTTTAGCTATCTGCGCTTTAAGTTCATCAGCGTTTTTGAAGCGGATTACTTCCCTGATGTACTTATAGAATTCTATTTTAATGCTCTTTTTGTAAATATCACCATCAAAATCAAGTATGTGCGATTCTAAATTCGCTTTTTCCTTATTTATCGTCGGGTGCATACCTACATTCGTCACTGACAAAAAACTACGTCCGTCGACGATTGTTTTTGTCATATAAACGCCTTCTTTCGGAATGAATTTACGAGCGTCGAAATCAATGTTTGCCGTCGGCAAACCAAGTTTTCTACCGTTCTTTAATCCTTCCACTACCGTTCCTGTAAAGAAGAACGGAGCGTCGAGAAGGTAGTTTGCTTCTTCTATTTTCCCTTCGGATAGCAGATGTTTTATTTCCGTGGTGGATATTTTTTCTCCGTTAAAAAGTTTAAGCGGACATATCGTCACCCTGACGCCCTTATCTGAAAAATACTCTTGCAATAGATTTGCGTCACCTGCGGCGTAACGACCGAACCTATAATCACTTCCCACCACGAACCCTACTGGATTAAAGTCGGATAAAAATTTAAGAAAATCAATTTTATCGGTCTGCAAAAACTCTTTGCTTCCCGGTAAAACCACGATGCTGTTTATACCTAACGAAGAAATTATTTCTTCACGTTCTCGTAGCAGATATACTTCTTTGGAAGTTTTACTTAAAAGTCCGCACAAGTCGTCGTCGAAAGTGACTACGCAGAGTTCGGCGTTAAGTTCTTCAGCCAACTTTTTACCTTCTTTTATAAGCTCTCTATGCCCTTTATGCATCGAGTCGAACAGTCCCAAAGCGTATACTTTTTTATTCATACTTACAATAACCACGTTTTTATGCGTATTTTTCCGTCGGAAATTTCGCCTATTCCGAGTAAATCGTTTTCGTAATAAGTCGCGACGAAACCGTCATCTTCCCGGCATTCTACGGGTACGCCGTTTTTTACCTTGGAATACTCGTTTTCGGTCAGGTCGAAACGATTAAAACCGTTCGTAAGGAATTCTATCGGCAAAATTTTACTTTCTATATCGTCAAGTTCGTCCACGTCGTAAGCTTTATTGATGGTGAAATCACCGCTCCGTATACGAATAAGTTTGGTCATTATCCCGACTGTACCCAACTCAGCCGCCATATCCCTTATTATAGAGCGTATGTAAGTGCCGCCGCCGCAACTTATTCTGAAAGAAAATATGCCGTCGTCGATTTTGTCGAGCAATTCTATTGAGTAAATCTCTACTTTTTTCGGTGGCAAAACGAACTCTTTTCCTTTTCTCGCCAAGTCGTAGGCTCTCACTCCGCCCACGCTTTTCGCACTGTACGACGGGGGTACTTGCTCCACCGAGCCGACGAGTCCGGAAATAACGGCTTTTATTTCTTCCGCCGTCACGTTCTTTCTGCCGTGACCGATAATCGTACCCGTATTGTCGAGAGTATCGGTCTCCACGCCGAATTCAAACACCGCGTCGTAGACTTTAATCTTCTCCAACGAGTAGTCGAAAAGTCTCGTGGCTCGTCCCAAAGCTACGGGCAAAACGCCTTCGGCTATTGGATCCAAAGTTCCGAAATGACCTACCTTCGTTTTAATATTATTCTGTTTTAGGCGGTATTTCAAAATACTTAATACTTTATTCGACGACAAACCGCTCTTTTTGTTAATATTTATAAATCCGCTAAGCATAGCTCATTATTTCCTTGACGGCGTCGAGAATATTGTTCTTTACGTCTTCAAAGTACCCGTATACCCGACAGCCTGCCGCGTGGAAATGACCGCCCCCGCCGAAACATCTCGCGCAAGCGGACGCGTCTACGGTATGCTTCGAGCGGAAACTTACCTTATAGCTTTTATCTGCGATTTCGCTTATCGATACGGCAAGTTCTACTTGCGTGACATCAATTAGAGAATTAATTATTCCGTCGGTATCTTTCTCCGTCGTACCCGTAGAGGCAAAGTCGGATGATAAAAACGTGATAACCCCCAACTTCCCGTCTTCAAAAAATTCCGCCTTGTTAAGAACGCGGTTTTTCAATCTGAATACGTTTAAGTTTACGTCCTTTATTACCCGTCTTACTATCTCGGACGGGTTAATATCGTATTTAAGAAGTTCGCTTGCCACTATATGCGTTTCCGGAGTCGTGGACGAAAATCCGAAACACCCCGAATCGGTCACGAGTCCCGTATATAAACAAGCGGCTATATCGTCGTCTATTAGTTTTTTATCGAACTGTTTTAATATTTTATAGATTATTTGCGTCGTGCTTGCGGCATCCGATTCTCTTATCACGTTTTTGGAAAATTCCGTCGTAGGCAAATGGTGATCGATAACGAGATTTTTTTTGCCTTTCATAAAAAGGCGGAAACACTGATCTCCGAACCGCCCTGCATCTGCTACGTCCACACCAACGCATAAGTCGTATTCTTTAGCGGGAGCGACGGCGTTAAACGCTTCTATCTTAGGTAAAAAGCGAAGTTTTTCCGGAATAACGGCAGAATCGAAGTTTTGCGAAAAGCAAACTACGTTTTTACCGAGTTTTTTAAGAAACAAATATAGACTTAAAGCGGAGCTTATGCAGTCCCCGTCCGGATTCATGTGCATAAACACCGCTATTTTGTCGTTTTCTTTTAATAATTTTATTGCGTCCGAATAGTTAGTCATCGATATTTTCACCGTCTTCGTGCGAAACGTTGATTTCTTTCAGGATTTTTTCTATTTTGAAGCTGTGAGAAATCGAGTTGTCTTTAACGAACGTAAGATGCGGAACGGTTCTTATCTTCAAACGGTCGAATAGTAAGCCGCGAATAAATGCAGACGCGCCGTTAAGAGCTTTTAAAACGTCTTTAACGTTATTTTCGTCCATTACGCTTACGAAAACTTTAGCTGTTTTTAAGTCCTTAGCCGTTTCTACGGCGGTCACGCTTACCATTTGTCCGAGCCGCGGGTCTTTCATTTCGTGTACGACTATCTCGTTCAGCTCTTTTAAAAGTTCGTTATCGACTCTTTCGATTCTCATTATCTTACTTCCTCCATGATATACGCTTCGATTACGTCGTTTTCTCTGATATCGTTGTATTTATTGAGTCCTACGCCACAGTCGAAACCGGAATTGACTTCCTTGACGTCGTCTTTCATACGTTTTAAGCTGGCGATAGTGGTTTCTACGATTACTACTCCGTCACGCAAAAGTCTTACGTTTGCGTTTCTCGTAATCTTGCCGTCTTTTACCATACAACCGGCTATCGTGCCTACGCTGCTTATCTTGAATATCTGTCTTACTTCTGCTCTGCCGAGATAAGTTTCTTTATAAGTAGGCGCAAGCATACCCTTTATCGCCAACGAAATATCGTTAATAGCGTCGTAAATTACGCGGTAGAGTTTTATATCGACGCCCGATTTTTCGGCGAGATTTTTCGCGTTGGTGTCGGGACGGATATTAAATCCTATAATTATTGCGTTCGTCGTGTCGGCGAGAGTAACGTCGGATTCGTTGATAGCGCCTACGCCGCTATGTACGATATGAACTTTAACTTCGTCGTTGCTTAATTTTAATAAGGACTGTTTAACCGCTTCGACCGAGCCTTGTACGTCGGCTTTAAGAATAAGGTTAAGGTCTTTGAATTTGCCTTCTTCAATTTTGCTGAACACGTCTTCGAGCGTAACTTTATGCGTTTTGAGTTTTTCGATTTTTTCGCGGTTTTTACGTTCTTCAACAACCTGTTTAGAGAGTTTTTCGTCCTTAACGACCATTATTTGGTCGCCTGCGTTCGGTACGTCCTGCAAGCCCAAAATGGATACCGGCGTGCTTGGAGTCGCGATGGATACGCTCTTTCCTTTGTCGTCGAACATAGCTCTTACTCTTCCTATCGCGGTACCTGCTACGATGAAGTCACCCGTATGCAAAGTTCCGTTCTGTACGAGTACTGTAGCTACGGGACCTTTGCCCTTGTCTAGTTTTGCTTCGACGATAGCACCTTTCGCACTACGGTTAGGATTAGCTTTGAGCTCGCTTATTTCTGCGGTCGCGAGAATGTTATAAAGCAAGTCGCTTATTCCCATACCCGTCTTTGCGGAAACTCTTATTGCAGGAACGTCGCCCATCCAGTCTTCGACTAAAATTCCGTGTTCGCTCAACTGCTGTAACACTCTGTCCGGGTTGGCTTCGGGTTTGTCCATCTTGTTTATTGCGACGATTATCGGTACTTTCGCGGCTTTTGCGTGGTTAATAGCTTCCACGGTCTGCGGCATAATACCGTCGTCTGCGGCTACGACTATTACCACTATGTCGGTAATATCCGCTCCGCGGGCTCGCATCGCGGTAAACGCTTCGTGTCCGGGGGTATCCAGGAAAGTAATTGATTTTTCCTGTCCTTCGTACGGAACTTTAATCGTGTACGCACCGATATGCTGAGTTATCCCGCCCGCTTCGCCGCTTGCCACGTGAGCTTTTCTGATATAGTCGAGAATGGAAGTTTTGCCGTGGTCGACGTGTCCCATTATGGTAACGATAGGCGGACGAACGACTAAATTGCCTTCGTCTTCTTCTTTGTCGTCGGCGTGAATTGCGAAAAGTTTTTCTTCTGAAGTCTGTTCCTGTTGCAATTCGAGCGTAATTCCGAATTCCGCCGCTACAAGTTCAGCCGTGTCGAAATCTATATTGTCGTTTATGGTCTTTATTATACCAAGCTCCATAAACAGTTTTTTAAGAATTTCCGATACGCTCTTACCTATCTTTTCACTCAATTGCTTAATGGTCACTGTGTCGGACGTAAGCACGGCATGGTCGATAGCCGCCATAACGACGGTGGGCTGATTATTCTGTTTTTTCTTATCGTTGCTTCTGCGAGCGCGGACTTTCATTATTTCGCCGCTGATTTCGTCGTATTCCACGCTTGCGCTGCCCGTTTCGTAACCTTTCTGAATTTTCGCTTTCTTATTGAGCTTATGTCTGTCGTCGACGGATTTCTTCTTATCCTGCTGGACGTTTCCTTTCTTCTTGAAATCGTCCTTGGTAAAACGGTCGCTCGTCTGATTAGCGGCGTTATTATTGTTATTACCGAACTTTTCGTTTCTGTTTTCAAACGTATTTTGCTGTTGAACGGGCTTAACGAAAGTTTTTGTTTGTTCCTTAATCGGCTCTTTCGGTTTTTCTGTAACCTGCGTAGCGGGAGCTACGTTTTCAACGGATACTTTCTGTTTAGCAACCTTTTCGGTTTCCGCTTCGGGTGCTTTAGCCGCTTCTTCCGATTTCGCTACCCTTTCTCTTTCTATCTTTGCTGCTTCTTCCGCTCTTGCTGCGGCGGTTCTCAGAACTTCGAATTCGTTGCGCTTGTTCGAAATCGCCTGACGAATACGTTCAACGGAACCTACTAATTGTTGAACTTTTTCGCCGAGCGACCTGACTCCGCCTTCGCTTTCGGATATTTTTTTTGCAATGTTAAGCACATCTCGTGAGTTCGTTTTGTTTTCGCTCATATCCTGCTCTCCTTTATTTCCGATTTTACCGCGTCGGCAAGGTGCCTATCGGTAATACCGAGCGCTTTGCAGTTCTTCCCCGACAGAATTTCGTCGAGATTGACTTCGTAACGCTCTATCATATTCCGGTCTGCGTACGCAACAAGATTTTTACGGCTGTTTTCTCCGAGCGACCCGGAATATAAAATAACTTCCGGCTTGCGTTTCGACACAACCAGATTATCGACGCCGTAAATAACCTTGCGGGATTTTATCGCAAACCCTACGAAGGTAAAAAGCCTATTTTGTGGCATATTCCTCCGCCAAAGCGTCGTAAACAGCCTGTTCTACGTTGGTTTTGAACGCTTTGTTTAATAATCTCTTTTTTAAGCACTTTTCCACGCAGTCTTTATCGGCGCAAACGTACGCCCCTCTGCCGTTAAGTTTTCCTGTGTAGTCCAACTTATATTCGCCTTCGGGTGTGCGCACGATACGCATAAGAGATTTTTTATCTCTCATTTCCTTGCAGACCACGCACATTCTTTGCGGAACTTTTTTTACGGTTTCGCTTGAATTATTCTTCGTCATTAGCTCCCTCTTCGAACTGGTCTGCTACCTGACTGAAAGGCTTAATGTCTAATTTAAGTCCGACCAGACGAGCTGCGAGACGAGCGTTCATACCGCCTTTACCGATAGCAAGGCTCAACTTGTCGTCGGGAACGATTACCTGAGCTCTGCCCGCTTCTTCGTCTATTTTCAAAGCGATGATATTTTTAAGCGGGTTAAGGCAACGGACAATATATTCTCTTATGTTGGGCGTGTAAAGAATTACGTCAATTTTTTCGCCGTTGAGTTCTCTTACCACGTTGTTTACTCTTTCGCCCTTGGGACCGATGCATGCCGCAAGCGCGTCGAGATTTACGTCGTCGCTGTACACAGCCATTTTGGTACGGTTTCCGGCTTCGCGGACGATATTTTTTACTTTTACGAGACCGCTACGAAGTTCGGGAACTTCCATTTCGAAAAGTTTTTTCACAAATCCCGCGCAGCTTCTGGATACTACTACCTGAGTTCCTTTACCGGTATCGCGAACCTTTTTAACGTAAACTTTGATTTTGTCGCCGATTTCGTACTTTTCGCCGTAAACCTGGTCGCTAAGGTTCATTACGCCTTCCATTTGCGAATTGGTAATTTCGACGTAAACTATATTGTTTTCTATTCTTCTTACGATAGCCTGAACGAGTTCGCCTTCCTTGTCGTTCATTTCTGCCGCGACCTGTTCGCGGATAGCTTCGTTTATTCTCTGCATAATAACCTGCTTAGCGGTCTGCGCGGCGATTCTGGAAAGTTCCTTCGGGGTGATATCTTCTCCAATTACGTCGCCGACTTTAGCGTCTTCTTTAATGTCACGGGCTTCTTCCAAAGAAAGTTGACTGTCTTCCTGCGGTTCTCCGTCGACTACGGTCTGATAAGCGTAAAACTCAATTCTGCCCGTTTCGGGATTAAGTTTTGCGGTGACGGTACGGCTTTCGCCCATTTCCTTTTTGTAAGCGGAAGCAAGTCCCGCTTCGATGGACGCTATGAGCATCTCTTTGTCGAGTTTTCTTTCCCTTTCAAGCTGGTCGAGAGCAAGGAAAAATTCTTTGTTTATCATTTTTAGTAGGTTCCTCCTGTATAATTTTAGAATTTAATATAAGGTCTTACGACATCGAAATTGCTTTTTTCGAAAGCGATTTCTTTGTCTTTGACTTTCAACGTAACTGTGTTTTCGTCGTAGGAAATTAAAATTCCGTTGACTTTTTTCTTTTTTCCGAGCGGTTTTTTGAAAATAATTTCTATCTCGGTGTCCAGACTTCTGCGATAATCGTCGTCGCTTACGACGGGTCTGTCAAGCCCCGGACTCGATATATTGAGATTATAGGCTTCGCCGTCGGTAATATCGTTCTCGTCGAGTACGGTTTCCAATGCGTCGTTTACTTTTTCGCAGTCTTCGAGAGTAATTCCGCCTTTTTTGAAAATAAACACGGTAAGATTATTTTCGCCGTACATTACGCCGTATTTTATTTCCACCACTTCGTAACCGATACTTTCCGCTACGGGAACGATTACTTCTTCCGCTCTTTTTATTACGGTCTGTTTATCTGCCATTTTGCGAAAACCTCCCTTAAACGACTGAGAGTGACCCGTCAAGGTCACTCTCAAGATGTTAATCTATTAAGTATTTATATATTAGCATATATAATTATTTTAATCAAGTGTTTTTATAAATTTCCGTCTACGCTTTTTGTCGACGGGCGAGAACTCTTATTGCTGCCCTTGTCTGTTCATAAGTTCTATAAATACCTGCGCCGTAGCAACCGCGTCGTTCAAGGCTCGGTGAGCTCCCACCAAAGATACGTCGAGAGCTTTACATATCGTGCCTAACTTATGATTTTTCAGATTAGGCATAATCTGTCTTGACAGTGCGAGAGTATCTACAAACGCGTTATCGAAGTCGTAAAGGTTCT
>DJPE01000096.1:29443-34985 GCA_002439705.1 Christensenella sp. UBA6420 | reverse complement strand
GGTTCTTTTTACCCGCAAGGGAAATAAAACTTATATCGAACGGGGCGTTGTGCGCGACGAGAATAGTTCCGCGCGTAAACTTATAAAAATCGCCTATTACGTCGCCTATTTTGTAGCAATTAGCGACCATTTCGTCGGTAATATTGTTGACGGCGGTAGCCTGTTCGGGAATATGTCTACCGGGATTAATAAGACAAGAGAACTGTTCTTTTATTTCGCCGCCGATTAGTTTTACCGCGGATATTTCTATAATATCGTCCTTATTTGCGTCCGTCCCGGTGGTTTCCGTGTCGAAAACGACGAAAGTATTTTTAGTCAGTTCTGGGGTCATCGCCGTAGCGAAAAGGTTTTCCTGCCTTTGCGATTCGATAGGTTCGGGGAAAACTTTGACGTAGTTCTCCGGTTCCGGGAGAAAATCTTTTTTAAGATTTATGCTGCCGTAATCTATCGTGCAGGACGCTACGCTCTTCGGCATAAAAACGTTGGCTTTGTCGAAATTGTCGTACTTTATCTGCCCTTGCATTACGAGCACCGCGCCGTCGACGAAAACTTTATCCCAATTTACGGTTTTTCTGAACTTAACTTTCGGGTCGGTTTTTGCTTTTTCGGCGAGTTCTTTTTCTCTTTCCGTTATCGCTTCGTCGCACGGAGTAATCTCGGTGGGAGCGGGTTTGCCGAAATATTTAACTTTTATGTTGCCCGTAGAATCGTTAAGGTTGAACGTATAGAGATTTTTCGCGATTTTTTCTATGTATCTGACTCTTATATTTGACAAAGTTCCGCACAAAACCACTTGCGCGACTTCTTTATCTGCTACGTCGGAGATATAACGGGGTTCGGACGGAATAGAGCCGTAGAAATACTCGTTTATGTTTACTTTTATCGTTCCTATCGTGGTCGTTTTTACCTGCGGGCGGCGGTTTATTATCACGTCTTCTTTGTTCGGCACAGCAATAAATTCCACTTCGGCGTCTTCCATTATCCACCCTTGCAGATATTCTTCCATCTCCTTTTTCATATTAGAGTTTACGGCGTATTCGTAAAGGTATTTTTCCAACGTAATCCGCACGGAAACTACGTCAGAGCTACTTTCTACTGTAACTTCGGAAGTGGAAAAACCCGAATAAACGGTAGGTTTTTCCTTATAAACGAACTCCATAACGTGCTTTATAATCGCCGTTTCTTCATTGTTCGCTTTGACGTATTTTATATTTAAGGAAAACGATTCGGGAATAATCTCTTTCGACGCGGCGTAGACTTTACCTTTCAATTCGTCGTTAAGTATATCGTCGTAAGCGTTGTGGTCGACAAGCAGTTCCAGTTTAAACAGACTTCCTACAAGTTCCGCCGAGCGGAATTTGAATATTCTTTCTTCCGGGCGTAATCTCTTATCGAGTTCTTCCATAAACGGAGATTTAATCATTGACGTATTCCTCCGTAAGTTTAATTATTTCTTGCGTAATTTCGTTGTTATTTACGGTTTTCAAAACTTCGCCGTTTTTGAAAATAATCGACTTATCCTTGCCGCCCGCCACGCCAAAATCGGCGTTTTTACCTTCGCCTATTCCGTTAACAACACAGCCCATAACGGCAATTTTTAATTGTTTTTTTACGTTTTCTGTGTTTTTTTCTATTCTGGCAGCGAGTTCTTCGACGTTAATTTCGGTTCTTGCGCAGGTAGGACAGGATATGACTTCGACGAAATTTTTATCAATACCCGCCGCTCGTAAAATGTTTTTCGCGGCGTAAATTTCTTTTATGGGATTGCCCGTAAGACTGACCCTTACCGTGTCGCCTATTCCGTCCAAAAGTAAACTTCCTATCGCGATAGCCGATTTTAAGTAGCCGAACTTTTCCGTACCCGCTTCGGTAAGTCCGATATGTAACGGATAATCGGTAATTTCGTTGAGCTTTCTGTACGCTTTAACCGTTTCCGCGACGTCACTCGTCTTTACGGCAAGGACTAATTTATCCCAGCCTAAATCTTCGATTTTTTTAGCGGAATCCAACGCTAAATATGCGAGTTCTTCGGGGGTAACGTTTCTTTTAACCGAACCTTTATTTACGCCGACTCTCATCGGAACGTCGTATTCCTTGCACTTTTCGACGATTTTGCGTAAACCTTCGTTCGACAGGTTAGACGGATTAACGCGGATTTTCGATATTCCGTTTTCTATCGCTATAAGAGCGGGTTCGTACGAAAAATGTATATCTCCTATTAGCGGAACGGAGTTTTTCGACAAGAATTTTATCGCTTTAGCCGATTCTGTATCCGGTATAGACACTCTGACGAAATCCGCGCCCACCGAAATAAGTTCTTTAATCTGTCGGTCGGTACTTTCCGTATCGTAAGTTTTCGTATTGGTCATAGACTGCACGGTAATATTTCCGTCGCCTATGATTTTATCTTTAATTCGTATAATTTTCTTCATTTTACCTCAATAATTGTATCACGTCCGCAAGTATAGCGATAGCGAACAAAACTATTATTCCCACCGTGTGAATAACGTTTTCCACCTTTCGGTTGACGGGTTTCCCCCTAATCCATTCTATCGTCGTAAACACTATTTTCGAGCCGTCCAGCGCCGGTAACGGCATAAGGTTCATAACGGCAAGGTTGGCGGAGATAAGACAAATAACGTACGCCAACGCGCCGAAGCCCGTCTTTGCAGACTCGGCTATCGTAGAAATTATCGTAATCGGTCCGCCCGCCGAATCGGAAAATTTAAGTCCGCCCGTAAGGAGCTGCCCGAACAGCCAAAAAATCTTATACACCATATAAAAGCCGTACGAGAACGAACGTGCAAAAGCGGTGAAAAAGTCGAGTTTTACGTACTTTATCGACGAAGTAAACCCGAAAGCCTTTCTTGTCATATACTCGCCGTTTTCGTCGGTAAGCCTGTTGCCGTCTTCGTCCAGAAGGTATATATCGCTGCGTTTTACGGTGACTTTTTGCTTTTTTCCGTCGCGGAGTATCGTAAACACGCCTTCTTCGTCGGTTCCTATCCGGGCAAACGCCTTATTAAGGTCGTCCTGCATAAGGATATTGACGGCTTTGCCGTTTACGTCGAGAATTACGTCGCCCGGCATTAAAAGTTCGTTTTGCGCGATATACGACTCTTCGCTCAGTGCTTCTACGGTCGGCAAAAGCTGTCCGTAGAACGTGAATATCAACGTAATGAGAACGAACGCCGATATAAGATTAAACGTTGCGCCTGCGGCGAGTACGATTAACCTTTTCCATGGTTTTTGAGCGTTGAATGCGCCGCTTTCTTCGGTTTCTTCTTTCTCGCCGTCGTCGTTTTCGCCGTAAAACTGACAAAAACCGCCGAGCGGGAAAGGTCTTACAGAAAAAATTTCGCCGTTTTTCTTGTTGGTTATTTTAACTATACGCGGTCCGAAACCTATTGCGAATTCAACGATTTTGAAGCCTAAAATTTTACCTGCGATATAATGACCGAATTCGTGTACGACCACCATAAACATAAGACAACACAGCGCGAGAAGGATATACCCTATCGTACTCATTATCTCACCGAACGTAGCCGCCGCCAAAAATATCATTACTTACCTCCGAACCGCATACTTAAAGTATATTCTCGCGATTCTTTATCAATTCTGAAAACGTCGTCGATATTATTAAAATTGCCGACGGAAGAAAATTTATTCAGCGTTTTTTCTATTCCGGCGGGTATATCGTAAAAGCTTATTTCGCCTTTAAGGTATCTGTTTACCAAAATTTCGTCCGCGGCGTTCATAACGCAACCCGCTATATCGCCGAGATTAACTACCTTTTTCGCTATCGCAAGGCACGGGAAACGGTCTTCGTCCAATTCGAAAAAGTTAAAACTTTTGCCTGCCAAACTCGTGTTTTTGTCAAAAACTCCGCCGTTCGGATAATGCAATGCGTAAGATATGGGATAGAACATACTCGGTTCGGATATGTTTGCGTTATACGTTCCGTCGGTAAACTCCACCAAAGCGTGAACGTAGCTTTCTCGATGCCCGAGAACTTTCGGGATACGGTTAAAAAGGTGTTTCGCTTCGATAATTTCCATACCTTTGTTCATGAGCGTGGCGCAGTCTATCGTCACCTTTTTGCCCATAATCCAATTAGGATGCTTTAACGCGTCGGAAGCTGAACATAAAGCCAATTCTTCTTTCGTTTTATCTCGGAACGCGCCGCCCGAAGCGGTGATATAAATATCTCTAACGTTATTTTTACCTTGAATAAGCTGCCATACGGCGGAATGTTCGCTGTCAAGCGGATAAATAGTGCCGTTGTATTTTTTAACGTATTCGTTGATTATTCCGCCCGCGCACACGAAACTTTCTTTGTTTGCCGTGGCTAAAATTCTGCCCGACTTTATTACGGTAAGCGACGGCAAAAGCCCCGCAAGACCAACTATGCCGTTCACCACTATATCGCACTCGGCGTACAAAGTTTCGTCGGAAAGGATATCAAAGTCGGAAAGGATATGTTCTTTGCCGTCTTTATAAAGGTATTTTTTTCTTAAACATATAGCGATTTTTGGGGAAAACTCTTTAATTAGCCCTTTCAACCCTGCCAAATCGGAATTGTTAACCAAAAGCACGACGGAAAAATTTTCATCGCTTCTTATTACGTCGAGCGTATTTTTTCCTATCGAACCCGTACACCCGAGCAGACCGATTTTTTTCATTACAGCACACCTTTTATGATTTCGTACAGTTCCATAATGAGAGCCATACATACGGTGGTAAACAAAATAGAGTCGATTCTGTCGAGAACTCCGCCGTGAGAACCGAGAATTTTGCCGTAGTCCTTAATGCCGACGCAGCGTTTTACCCTGCTCGCAGCAAGGTCGCCTATCTCCGAGAAGAACGCCAACACGAAACCTATCAGCATATACCACAAATACGGATAATTCGATACAGCCGAGAACGTAAAACTAATAAAGGTCGGGAACTTGCCGAGTTCGAATATAAGGTAAATAATTACCCCGCCCAAAGCTCCGCCGAAAAGTCCGCCTATGCACCCTGCGTAAGTTTTTTTCGGACTGATTTTCGGAAAAATCTTCTTTTTACCGAACAAAATGCCCACCCAATAAGCCATTGCGTCGCTTATCGTGGATATGCCGAGAGCGAGCAGAACGGGAATCATTCCGTACGCGCGGAACATTACGAAAATAAGTCCGAGCATACCCATAGGATAAATTAAAGCGAAAGTGTTGACGGCGAAGTCGTTAAACGTTCTTTTTTCGTCGAAAATGTAAACTATAAACGCAACGACGAACGATATAATAAGTGCAAACAAAACGCCTTTATATCCGAAGAAGTAGGACAAAACGTAAGTGAGAATTACCATAATAATCAAGGAAATTCCGCTTATTTTGTATCCCGTCGTACCGTCGGGGCGAACGTTGTCGGAGCGTTTTACCGCGCCGTATATTTCGTAGCTTGCTATCGCGCCGAACGCAAAGACCAACGCGTCGAACACGAACTTAGTGTATTCGTGCAAGCCGGAAATCCATATTATAAGGAACAAAAGTCCCGCCATAAT
>DJPE01000096.1:28007-29414 GCA_002439705.1 Christensenella sp. UBA6420 | reverse complement strand
TATACCGGTAACCGTTCTTTTAACCATTCAAACCTCCAAAATTACGCTTAATAGTCAAAAATTCTTTAATAACGTTCTCCAAATCGCTCCTTTCGTAATCGGGCCAAAACTTATCGGTGAAAAACAATTCGGAATAGACAGACTGCAACGGCAAAAAATTACTTAATCGCTTATATCCGCCGTAGCGATAAATAATATCGGGCAGCGGCAGTCCGGCAGTATACAAATTAGCGTACAATTCTTCTTTCGTTATCGGCGAAGAGTCGTTGAACAAAACTCTTTCGGCAAAAATTTTGTTGACCGCGTGCAAAACTTCTTCGTCTCCGCCGTACCCTATCGCGAATACTATCGTTTTTGACGTATTGTTGATAGTCATTGCGTTAAGATCGCTCATAGCAAGCGTAAGATAAGCGGGAAGACGGGATATATCGCCGATAAAGCGTACTTTTAACGAATATTTTTCCGCCAAAGGAGCGACTTTATTAGATAAAAAGTAAGCAATAACCCCAAGGATATTGCTTACCTCTTCTTCGTTTCTTTTATCGTTTTCCGTGCTGAACGCATAGAAAGTCGCGCAGTCTATTTCTTCTATATCGGCTACGTCTTCTATCGCCCGACAAAGAGCTTTCGCTCCGGCTTCGTGTCCGACTTTACGGGGATAGCCGCTGCGTTGCGCCCAGCGACCGTTCCCGTCCATAATTATACCGACGTGCATTAAACTTTAAGAACTTCCGCTTCCTTCGCCTGCGCGAGTTTGTCGATTTCTTCTATACGAGCGTTAATCTTCTTATCGACGTCCGCTTCGTAGTTCTTTTGCATATCTTCGGTAATTACCTTGCTCTTTTCGAGATTTTTGATTTCCGTCATAGCGTCGCGACGGATATTGCGTACTGCGACTTTGGCTTTTTCGGCGCAGGCCTTGATGTCTTTCGCGAGAGCGCGGCGGCGTTCTTCCGTCGGTTCGGGGAAAATAAGTCTGATGTTCTTACCGTCGTTATTCGGGGTGATACCGATATTAGCGTCGATAATCGCCTTTTCAACCTTTTTAAGTATGCTTGCGTCCCAAACGGTAATCATAATCATACGCGCTTCGGGAACGGTCACGTTAGCTACCTGATTAAGGGGCGTGTCCACGCCGTAATATTCCACGGTCACTCCGTCGAGAATGTGAACGTTGGCTCTGCCGGCGCGCATATTGTTAAATTCGTAATTGAGCTGATGAATTGATTTCTGAGTTCTTTCGTCAAGGTCTTCAAATACCAATTCCACTTCCATAATATCGTATGCCATATATTACCTCTTAATTATTTTATTATAAATAATATACCATATAAATAATCATATTTCAACCATAAATTTACATTTGGAATATCGCAAGAAATATCTTTATCGACGAAATTTATATCA
>DJPE01000096.1:27641-27974 GCA_002439705.1 Christensenella sp. UBA6420 | reverse complement strand
GGTTAAAAAACTAACGTTCATTAACCGCCGCTTGCTCCATTAAAATAAGTATCGCTCGTCACTCCGAACGGCTTATCTTATATTGATTTTCAAAGAAGTCTCTATCAAATTAGTAGGTACGATAAACCAGGTCGCTTTTCCGTGAGAAGTAGGCGTACCTTGCGACTCTTCGCTTTCGCTCCCGTTCCACCGCATTCCGTACACTTCGCTATCATTAAACGACAACAAAGCAATCGAAAAATCTCCGTCATTATACAGAACTCTTAATACTCTTGTTTGCTTGTATTCTACACTATTAGGGTCAACCATATTTTTATTCTCCTTTATTTTAAT
>DJPE01000096.1:26934-27617 GCA_002439705.1 Christensenella sp. UBA6420 | reverse complement strand
AATTTATTTTTTTCTTTTTTTATAAGCGTCGGCAAACTTACGTCGTCTTTATTCTCCCATATCGCTTCTTCACTTCCTTCGTTCAACGTATCCGCTAAGGTATAGAAATCACTTACGTCGGTATGTTTCACTGTTCCCGTGTTTGTCGGTATTCCTAAGTTTTCGTCATATCCTACCGCAAACTCGGCTTCACTCTCTTCGTTGACAAGCCAGTGTACGTTTGAGAGAGAAGTGCTTTTGGCTTGTCCTACTATCGCCCCATTTCTGCTACCGCCTTTTATAACTGACAGCGAAAAACTATTTTTAATTTGAGCATTATCGCTACAATAACCTACTAATCCGCCGGCATAGGAATAACTACTGCTACCGGTAGCGGTAACGTTCCCGATTGCGTAACAATCGGTTATAGAACTCACGCTCCAAATATCCCAATAACCTATTAATCCGCCAACAGCGAGTTTACCGGTAACGTTCCCGGTTGCGTAGCCATTGTCTATAAAAACACTTCTAACATCTGCTACACCAATCAATCCACCTGCACTACCGCCGTTGCTTGTAACGTTACACGTCGTGTAGCAATCGGTTATTCTTATTATTCCATTATTGGATATATACCCTATCAGTCCACCTGTGCTACCGCTGTTGCAAGTAATATTGCCTGTTGCGTAACATTCGGTTATTGT
>DJPE01000096.1:19148-26884 GCA_002439705.1 Christensenella sp. UBA6420 | reverse complement strand
CACACTATTATAAGAAGAACCAATCAATCCGCCGGCATAAGAATAATTGTCAGCGGTAGCGGTAACGTTCCCGGTTGCGTAACATTCGGTTATTGTCACACTATTATAAGAAGAACCAATCAATCCGCCGGCGTAACTTATTGACGAAGTCGCCGACAAAACTGCGTTAATTACCGATGACGAACTTGCATTCACAACGCTGTTTCCTTCGAAAAATCCCGTTAAACCGCCTATATACGTTTCATTGCTTGTATTTTCCACCGTGATTGTGCCGGAAGAAATATTGTTATCCATACACCCAGCTGCTCTTCCGGCAATTCCGCCTGCGTAGACTTTATAATCGTTCGACTTTATATATGTTATATTAACGGAAACTTCGCAATTCGTTATCGAGCCTAAATTATAGCCGCATAATCCGCCGATATAATTCGTTCCTGCTACGTTCATATTGTTTAATTTCAAGTTCTTGACGACTCCGTCTGAACCTACGTAAGCAAATAACCCTGTAAAAAACGTTTCTTCATTTATCATCGTAATATTAGAAATAGTTTTTCCGTTGCCGTCGAAAATACCGTTAAATTGATTTACGTCGTCAAACAACGGCTTAAAATTAGACGTTCCCGTTTCCGCTGTCGGCAATTCTATATCGTTAAGTAAAATAAATGCCGAAGTATTAAATTTCTCAATGTTTTTCAGTTGTTCGATAGTCGTTATTTTATACGGATTACCGACAATTCCCGCTCCACCGCTGAAATCTTCGGTATTTTCCGGCAAAATCTTTTTAAATATCGCTATAACAGTAAATCCTTCGCATATATTTGTATCCTGTCTTGTAGCGGTGGTAACTCCGTCGCTCCAACAATCGAATTCAAAACCTCTATCGGGTACAGCTGTTACGCTTTGTCCGTTTTCGCCTTGTCTGACAGTTTGCGTTGCTTCGCCGTCTATTCTTCCGTGCGAATCTGCCACATAAGTCAAAGTGTATTCAGGCAAAATCTTTTTGAATATTGCTGTAACAGTAAATTCTTCGCATATATTTGTGTCTTGTCTTGTAGCAGTGGTAACTCCGTCGCTCCAACCTACAAATTCGTATCCGTCGTCGGGTACTGCCGTTACGCTTTGCGCATTTTCCCACTTTTTCACGGTTTGCGTAGTTTCTCCGTCTATTCTTCCGTTCTTACCGGCTGTATAAGTTATTGTATATTCAGCTAATTTCATTCTGAATTTTGCATAAACGATAAACTCTTCGGTAATATTTTTGTCGTGTCTTGTCGCGGTAGTAACACCGTCGCTCCAAGAGTCGAATTCGTACCAATTTTCGGGCCAACTTGCGGGTACCGCAGTTACGGGAGTAGCGTCTTGACCCGGAATTACGTATTGATAGTTATCTCCTTGTATTTTGCCGTAGTCATAAGGAATATTCTCATCTCTTGCATAACGGATTTCTAATTTAGGGGCATACTCTGCATCCACCTTTATATTAGATTTGACGTTTTTCTCCTGTCTCGTAAGAGTGGTTACACCATCGTTCCACCCGACAAAGTAATGTTTTGTATATTCAGATTCGGCTGTAACGGGAGTACTGTCTTCGCCGTCGATTACATATTGCTTTTCGATTAAGTCATCGTCTATCCCATAATACTCTACCGTCCACACTCTCTTTATTATCGCCGTAATTTCCATATCTTTCGTTACGTTTGAGTCCGAACGTTGCGCAGAAGTGACTCCGTCACTCCACCCGACGAAAGTATAGCCGTAATTATCATTGATACCATACGGATATTTACATTCCACGGTCACGCTTTCGGTAGAACCGCCACTCAACACGGTTTGCGTTGTTTTTCCGATGATTTCACCGTATTCGTCATTTATTATGTATTTTACGGTATAAACGGGTGTTTCTTGAACAAATATGGCTTTTACGCTTAAATTCTCGGTCAAATTAGTATCCGTTCTGGTAGGAATAGTCACTCCGTCCGACCACTTGACAAATTTAGCCCCCAGTCCGGGAGTAGCAATAACCGTTGACGCGTCGCTACCTTTATTTACATATTGATAATAATAACCGCTGACCCTGCCCGGTCCTTCCGCTTCATAAGAAGCCGTAACTATATTCCCGGCTAATTCTCCATCTGAATTCGGTCCGGTAAGATAAAATTTAGCGACGTCTGTTTCTACGTATTTTCCGTAATAATGCATCAACGAAGGTTTTGTTGCCGTCGTAAACTGAAAAGCAATATCGCCGCTTTTTTGGTCGCAAACGTATTTCCCGTTACTTACGACATCGGCAAGTTCCCTCGAAGACGAATCATAGCCGTAAGTCCTGCAAATTATTTTTCCGTTAAGAAAAAATTCGTATTGCATATCGTATACTAATAGATTTCCGTTTCGTATTTCTTCTCTTAACGTATAAGTCCCCGCAATATTAATAAACTCATACTCATCGGATTTATCGGTACTTGTGTTTTCCGTACAACCGAAAAGCACAGCCGCTAAAATTAGTGTTAAAACTACTAAATAAAATGCTCTTTTCGACATGTTCCACCTTTTATTTTAATTTTTACGTTGTTTTTATGGTAGTATAGAATTTTCTATATGTCAAGCATAAGTATAGAAAATACTATACCATATTCAATATGACCGACTATGATTTTAAGGATATTCTTTTAGATTTTATGATACAAAAAGGGCTTACCCAAACCGCGTTTGCCAATATCGTAGATATAAAACAAAGTCAAGTAAGCGAATGGCTAAAAGGCAAGGCAAAGCCCGGCTATGACATGCTTAAAAAAATAGCAAGTTCTTTTAATATTTCCGCCGATTATTTTTTAGGTCTGAAAGATTCGTACAAGTAATTTTATTGGCTGTAAACGTAAGAAAACGCCCGTCGTAACGGCGGGCGCAACTGTTTTAATTAAATTAGCACGATACTAACCTATTATCGTACCCATTTTTTCTCCGCCGACGACTCTTACGATACTTTCGGGTTCGGAAAGACCGAAAGCTATTACGGGGATATTGTTTTCCATACAGAGAGTAACGGCGGAAGTGTCCATAGCCGTCAAGCCTTGTTTTATAAAGTCGATATAGGAAATTTTGTCGTATTTTTTAGCGTTTTTGTTGATTTTCGGGTCGCTGTCGTAGATACCGTCTACGTTTTTCGCTAACAGCAATACGTCTGCTCCTATTTCGGCGGCTCTGAGAGCGGCTCCCGTGTCGGTCGAAAAATACGGATTGCCCGTGCCGCAAGCGAAGATTACGACGTAGCCTTCTTCGAGATACTTTACGGCGTTCTGCTGATTAAAGGGTTCTCCTACGGAAGAAATGCTGAGCGCGGTCAGAACCTTAGCTTTTATCCCTGCGTGGATTAACGAGTCCTGCATTCCGAGCGAATTTATCGCGGTGGCGAGCATACCCATATAGTCGGCGGTACTGCGGTTCATATCGCGACCCTGTCTGCCGCGCCAAAAATTGCCGCCGCCTATCACGATACCTACCTGTACTCCGCTTTCGACTACCTTTTTTATCTGTTCGACGACTTTGCTTACTTTATCGAAATCTATTCCGCTTCCGTTGGCGCAAGCCAACGCTTCGCCAGATAATTTAATTAAAGCTCTTTTATACATATCTACTCCGTTGTTTTTCGTAAAAAGGTTAGAAAAAAAGCCGTCCGAAAAAGGAACGGCTTTTTTAATCGTTATTTATTGTTGTTGGCTTTCATTGCCGCAACCTGCGCGTTGATTTCTTCGGCGAAATTATCGACTTTCTTTTCGAGTCCTTCACCCATTTCGTATCTTACGAAACGACGAACGGTGATTTTTTCTCCGATTGCGCTGATGGTTTCGTTAAGAAGCTGAGTAATAGTCTTGGACGGGTCTTTAACGAAGTCCTGTTCCATAAGACAAACTTCCTTATAATACTTATTAACTCTTCCTTCAACCATCTTTTCGATGATAGCCATGGGCTTCGGCTTGTCTTCGTTAAGAGCCTGCGCTTTAAGAATTTCTTTTTCGTGTTCTACTTCCGCCGCGGGAACTTCTTCCTTGGTGACGTAGGTAGGTTTAGCCGCAGCTATCTGCAAAGCTACGTCGTGAACGAAGTTCTTAAACTGAGCTCCGCGAGCGACGAAGTCGGTTTCGCAGTTTACTTCTACGAGTACGCCTACTTTTCCGCCAAGATGGATATAGCTGTCTACTATACCTTCGCTTGCTATTCTGCTCTGCTTTTTAGCCGCGGTAGCAATTCCTTTTTCTCTGAGATATTCGATAGCCTTGTCCATATCGCCGTCGGTAGCGGCGAGAGCCTTTTTGCAATCCATCATACCTACGCCGGTACGAGCGCGCAAATCCATTACGTCTTTACTGGTAAATGCCATAAGTCCTCCAATAATAATTTAATTATGCGTTTTCGGTAGCGTCAGCTACGTTTTCTTCCTTAACTTCTTCGCCTTCTGCTGCTTCGGCTGCTTTTTCCTGCTTACCTTCCTTAGCTTCGATTACCGCATCTGCTATTACGCTTGCGATAAGTTTGATAGCTCTTATAGCGTCGTCGTTACCGGGGATGGGATAATCGACTTCTTCGGGGTCGCAGTTGGTATCGACGAGACCTACGATAGGAATACCGAGAGATCTTGCTTCCTTAACGGCAAGATGTTCTACTTTAAGGTCGACTACGAACAAAGCGCCGGGAAGTTCGCGCATGTTCTTGATACCGCCAAGGTTGGTTTCCAGAACGTCGCGTTCGGCTTTGAGCTTAATAACTTCTTTCTTGGGGAGCAAATCGAATTCTCCGATTATTTCCATCTGATTAAGTTTGTTAAGTTTGTCTATTCTGGTACGGATGGTAGCGAAGTTGGTCAAAGTGCCGCCGAGCCAACGTTGGTTCATGTAGAACATTCCGCAACGGGTAGCTTCCTGTTCGATGGCTTCTTTCGCCTGTTTCTTCTTACCTACGAAAAGCACGCTCTTTCCGCTTGCTACGACGTCGCGAATGAATGCGTAAGCCTTTTCGGTGGCTTCGACAGTCTGTTCGAGATTGATGATATGCACGTCGTTACGCGCGTCGAAGATGTACTTCTTCATTTTCGGGTTCCATTTCTTGGTCTGGTGACCGAAATGTACGCCGGCTTCCAAAAGTTGTTTCATTGAAATTACTGACATAGTAAAAAACCTCCTTGTTTATATCTCCCCGACCATCTACGAAGGTGACAATCCTTTCGGACAACAATCCCTTCTCCGTTATCGGTTCGTAATTTCTTTAATATATTACCATATATATAGCGTTTTTGCAAACACTTTTTTGTGGCAAAATCAAATTTTTAGCGACCTGTCGAACGAAAATCGTTCGGCAGGTCGAAATCCCTATCATTCTTCTTCTTCTTCGATGGCGTCGTTAAGCTCTTCGATAAGTTCTTCTATAAGCGTATCGTCTTCTACGGGAAGGAAAATTTCTTCTCCGTCTTCGTCTTCCGCCACTTCGTAGATAATAACTTCGTCTTCTTCGAAATCTTCGTCGGGCTGAACGGGTTGCAGATAAACGTACCATTTGCCTTTATGGTCGAGTTCCGCCATGCAAAATAAATCTTCCTGCGAACCGTCATCGTAAGTCAAAGTGACTATTTCGTCGTTTTCGTCTATGGTTATTTGTCTTTCTTTTTCCATAATATACTCCTAATCGTTATTTATTTATTCTATCCAGATAACTCTGTAAAATAATCGTTGCCGCCACTTTATCGACGACGTTTTTGCGTTTTTCTCTTCTGACTCCGCTTTCTATAAGCATTTTTTGCGCGCTCACGGTGCTGAGTCTTTCGTCCTGAAAAACTATTTTTATATCGGTATAATGCGATAACTTTTCCGCAAAATCCCTTATCTCGGCTACCTTTTCCCCTTCCGTGCCGTCCATATTAAGGGGAAGCCCCAAAACCAACGCGTCGCAACCTTTATTTTTTGCTAAATCGGCAAGGTAAGCTAAATCTTTTTGTTCGTCTTTCGTTCTCGTATAGGTTTCGTATCCGCCCGCTATTATTCCCATAGGGTCGCTCGTCGCTATTCCTATTCTGACAGTCCCTATATCCAAAGCCATTTTACGCATCGTTTACGCCTCCGCTCTTTCCAGATATTCGTCTATATGGTCGTACAACTTTTTGCCCGGAATAAAAGCATACAAACCGTTTACTATTATCGCTACGGCGAAGAATATAACGTACAGCGCGGCGTCGGAAATTGCTCCGCCGCTTATAGCTCCGAAAACTATACCCATTATAAGATAAATGAACGAAACCGACAAGTCAATAAGCATAGGTTTTATCATTTTCTTATTGTTTTTCGTCAGTTCGTTTATGTTATCGAACTTAAATACAGGCTTTTTTATATCGTTATAGAGTCCGATAAAAGACGACGCAGCGCCGTTTAGTAAAAACGTAACGAGTAAGCCTAAGGCTACGAGCGGATTATGGAATTCGCTGACCGCAACGTAGCTTACCGCCCCGACTACCGCTATAATCGCAGTGCCGATATTTGCTACGAGAACTTTTGCGTTAAGTAAATCTTTCGGTCTTATCGGCATGGATTTAAGGACGCAGATATTCTGTCCTTCCATAGAAAATCCCGCCAAAGAATACATATTCGTCGAGCATAAGAATATCGAAACGAAATAGCTTATAAACCCTACGAAAGCAAGTTCCGTCCCCATAGTAACCGCTCCGCCTTCTTCAGTAAAACTGAAATTACCGCTTTTTGCCATAATAACGCAAAATACGGGAACGACCACAACGCCTATAATAAGCCCGATAAAAAGTTGCGAATTACCGAAAAGGCATTTGAGTTCTTTTTTAATAAAGGTTTTGGAAAAGGAAGTTTTCGTATAATCCGCCGCTTTTTTAGACTTTTTCTTAGAAGAGCTTACTCCGTCGCCTTCCACCATAACGTACAAACCCTTACGATAAAAAGCCGCGCTTACGAGTATCCCTAACGCAAGCACGCCGACGAGTTCGAGAATATAGAAAAGGAAATTCAACGCGGCGTGGTCTCCGCTCAAAGCCGTAACTAAGTTATAGTTGTAAATTCCCATTTTGGAAATTCCAGTAAATATCGCGGTAACGCTACCGCTCAGTCCTTCTCCGTCGCTGCTTTGCGAACCGAACACAAACAAAAGATATATCGCCGTGACAGCTAAGCTTAAAACGCCGCTTACTATTGCCTTTCCTGCTTCTCTGTTCTTGAAAAACGATACGAAAAACATAAGCGGTATCGAGATTATACTTATCACGAGCAGCGGAACTATCGGCATAAGAAACGTGGAAATTATCCCTATAATATAGTATCCCGCACCGAGCGATGCGGCGGTCACGCTACGAAAAACCGCTCCGAACGTAATTAAAAACGGCAGGTACATAACAGCGCACACTAAAAGTTGACTGACGTAAGCCAAACTTAATTTAACCGCGAAAACCACACTCGATTTAATCGGTAAGGACATAAGAGTTCGGTTATCTTTGCCGAAATACATATAATTAAGGGTGGACATGCTTCCGACGAAGAGTATAACAATCTGCACAATAGTGCAGAAGGCGTAGATACATTCCTTAATCATGCCGTTATTTATAAAGTAAAGCGAAAGCTCTCTTGCCATCAGCACGACGTAAAACAGAATAAGCACGCACAGAAAAGCGATGCATAAACCGCCGAAAAACTTTTTGGCTTTCGTTTTACCGGCGTTTTTGTCGGCGGTTTCGT
>DJPE01000096.1:0-19110 GCA_002439705.1 Christensenella sp. UBA6420 | reverse complement strand
AGAATCGGCGTCCTGAACCTTATTATTTCTTTTTCCGAAAAGTTTGCCGTTAAAAACGTCGTAGGAATTTCTAAGGCAGGTCTTTAACAGCGTAAAATACGCTTTGACATCGGACATTATTCCTTTACCCCCGTGAGCGTAAGGAACAGCTGTTCCAGACTTAAATCGCTGCGTTTTTCCTGCAATTCTTTAATATCGCAGACGGTAACCAACTTGCCTTTGTCCAAAATCGCGACTTTGGAACATATCTTTTCCACCACGTCCAGAACGTGCGACGAGAAAAATACGGTTTTCCCTTCGGCGGCGCGTTCCGCCATAATCTTTTTCAGTTCGTAACCCGATTTCGGGTCGAGTCCCGTCATAGGTTCGTCGAGTATCCACACTTCGGGGTCGTGAACGAGCGAAGAAATAATACTTATTTTTTGCTTCATTCCGTGGGAATAGGAAGATATTTTTGAAGTGAGTTTATCCGACATATCGAATAAATCGGCATACTTTTCCACCCTTTCTTTTCTTATGTCGCTGTCCACGTCGAAAATGTCGGCAATAAAGTTTATGTATTGTTCGCCTGTAAGCGACTCGTAAAGAACGTGGTCGTCCGCGACGAACCCTATACGCTTTTTCGCTTCTATCGGGTGTTCTTTAAGGTCGTAACCGCAGATACTTATATTACCTTCTTCGTACGGTAAAATTCCCGTCATACACTTAATCGTAGTGGACTTTCCCGCGCCGTTCGGACCGAGAAAACCAAATACTTCGCCGCCGTTTACGGTTATGCTCAAATCGTCCACCGCTTTGACTTTGCCGTTAGCATAGCGTTTAGTTAAATTGTTGATTTTTATCATTTTCTCTCCAAAAAATTATTTATCCGTTCTCCACAGTCCGTGGTAATTCTTTTCGTCACCGATATCAGACGGAACGTAAAATACTTCGTCTTTTATGTCGTCGGGAAGATATTGTTGCTCGACGTATCCGCCGTAAGAATGGGGATACTTGTATCCCGATATTTTTTTCGTCTTGTAATTCGGGTCTCTCAAATATTCGGGAACGTCGTTATGTCCTTCTCTCGACACCTTGTCGGCTTTTTCCAACGCCATAACCACGCTATTGGATTTTGGTGCTTTACAAACGTAAATTATCGCTTCCGTCAGCGGAATAAGCCCTTCGGGCAAGCCCATTCTTTCCATTGCGAGAGTGGCGTTGACAGCGATATTCAACGCATTCGGGTCGGCTAAACCTACGTCTTCGGCAGAATGAGCCATAAGTCTTCTGCAAATAAGTTTAGGGTCTATCCCCGCGTTAATAAGGCGCATCGCGTAAAACAACGCCGCGTTCGGGTCGCTGCCGCGTAAAGACTTGCAAAACGCGCTTATCATATCGTAATAATCGCTTTCGTCCACTCCTATTACCGGTCTTTGCGTGGACTGCGCGGCTATTTCTTTCGTAACGGTAATTACGCCGTCTTTATCGGACGGGGTGGACAAAACGGCAAGTTCGAGAGAATTCAACGCTACTCTCATATCGCCGTTACACGCTAAAATAAACTGTTGTTTCGCCGCTTCGTCTATATTTATATCGTAATTGCCGAAACCGACTCTTTTATCGCTCAACGCTCTTTCCAATCCGAAACGTATATCTTCGGGCGAAAGGGGTTTGAATTCGAATATTCTGCACCGCGACACGATAGCTTTCGTCATACTGACGTAAGGATTTTCCGTCGTGCTGCCGATGAAGACTATTTCTCCCTTTTCGATAGCGCCCAAAACGCAGTCGGACTGCGACTTGTTCCAACGGTGACATTCGTCGAGTAATAAATAAGTTTTCCTGCCGAAAAGAGCCAATTCCTTTTTGGCTCTGTCAATAATCGCTTTCGCTTCCGCAACACCGCTCGATACTGCGTTAAGGTACTCGTAGTTACTGTGCGTGGTGTTCGCTATTATGTTTGCAAGAGTGGTTTTGCCCGTTCCGGGCGGACCGTAAAAAATACAACTGCCGAGCCTGTCGGCTATAATCGCTCTGCGTAAAAGACACCCTTCCCCGACGATATGCTTTTGTCCCACGAAATCGTCGAGAGAAGAGCAACGCATTCTCTCCGCAAGCGGAGCGTTTTCTATTCTGTTATTTTCAAATAAATCCATACGGATATAATATAATTATTTTTATCCTAAGTCAAGTTTTAACGGTGATTTCACACCGGAAACCGAGCTTATTTTATTAAAAATATAATTTTCCGCTCGGCAATAAGTTTACGGCGCGCAGACCACTATCTTTTGCAATATTCCGTCTTCCAACGTAACGTAGTTTTCCACGCGTTTTTCTCCGTTCACTTCCACCGAAAACTCTTCGTCCGATTTATACTCTATGCTGTAAACGCTGTCGTTAAATTTATACGTTACCACGCTCGAAGACAGTTTTTTCGGAAGTCGCGGCTCGATATAAAGTTTTTTGCCACGCCTTTTCAGTCCAAAAAACTCTTCCACAATAAGCCTGTACGCCCAACCTGCGCTGCCCGTGTACCAGCTCCACCCCATTCTGCCGTAGTTTTTTTCGTTGGAATAAATATCGCCCGCAAAGACGTACGGTTCGCCTTTGTAACGTGCGTTTTTGTCTTCGTTTCTACACTTCTCGGCGGGATTTATCATCATAAACAAGTCGAACGCTTCGTCCTGTCTGCCCGCTCTCGTCAATGCGATAAGGTACCACACCGCGGCGTGAGTGTACTGCCCGCCGTTTTCTCTGACTCCCTGCGGATACGCCGAGATATACCCGAACCCCGATTTTTCTTTAAGCGGCGGAGAAAGAAGTTTTATTATACCCGCGTCAACGTCAACTAAACTTTTAGCCGTATCGAGTACGATTTCCGTGCGGTTTTCATCGGCTATTCCCGAAATTACGGCGTAACTTTGCGTGAGAATATCCAAGGAAAGGACTTCGTTCCCGCCCCGTCCGTACCACACGCCCGAATCGGAATATAATCTCATATACCTATCCTTGTCGAACGCGAACGAATTGACGGCGAATTTGAGTTCTTCGCTTATTCTTGACAGCTCTTTTTCTGTGCCTTCGTCGCATAAACGCCCGAATTTACGCATAACTTCGTAGCACAACATCGAATTAAACACGCTTTCGCCCTTTCCTTCCCTGCAAATTTCGTCCATGCCGTCGTTCCAATCGCCGCTTCCCATGACGAGCAAACCGTGTTCTCCGTACCGCAAACTGCTTTTTATAGCATTAAGGCAATGTTTCCGCAAACTTTCCCGTCGTTCGGTGTATCTCGGATTTTCGTATCTCGTGTTTTCGCTTTCCGACAAAACGGGCGAATCGAGATAAGGTAACTCGGTCTCTAAAATCCCGTAATCACCCGTAAACTCGACGTATTCCGCCACGGTAAGTGGCAAAAACAGCTTATCGTCGGTGATTTTTGTCCTTAAACCGAATTTCGGTTCGTGCCACCAGTGCATAACGTCGCCTTCGAAATATTGATGCTTGGCAGCTTCGAGAATAATCTCTTTCGTCTTTTCGGGCGCGAAGTGCATAACGGAAAGACCGTCTTGGAGTTTATCTCTGAACCCCGTAGCTCCGCCCACCTGATAAAAACCGGCTTTTGCGTTAATTCTCGACGAAACCACCTGATAAGGCAACCATTTTAGCAACACGTTAAAGGAACGGTACGGCGAAACCACGCCTACGTTGCCCACGCCGTCGAAATAGTCTTTGTCTTTCGCTTCGTAGTAAGAAACGTTTTCGGCGGTAATAGACTCGATAAGGCTCTTATCCTGCGAAAAAACTATTCGGAATTTAACGTTTTCCGCCGTGGTAAAATATTCGCAGTACGGCGACCTTTCTTCGTCGTGAAAAGTTATATCCTGCACATTTTCCGCCAAAAACTTAACAAAAAGTTTATTTCCGCTGACGATATTCGTTATCGTAAGCAAATTTCCGTCGGCTCGGCAGGATAAAAAGGTGGGTTCGTAATACCAGCTTAACGACGGATACAGTCCGTAAACAAATTCGGCGTATCCCCCGCCGTTTACCGCGTCCACCGTTATGGTTCTGCCCTTGCCGTTACAGATAGTGGCGTATTTTACCGTGCAGGTAACGCGGTTTATTTTGCTTACGAAAACGGTCTTTCCTTTTTCTAACGCAACGAACCTGCCGTCTCCGTCGCCGCAGTTCAATCTATGACAGCCGTCCGCTGTTTTAACGTATAAAAATTCGGAAAAATCGTCGGTAATCGGGTCGTTATCAAACTTATTCATTTTGTTTTCGTGCGAGTTGCCGAAATAGAAGAAGCCGCCGCCGTTATTCGTCGTAATCATACCGCCGTATTCCGCTCCGATAACGTTCGAGTACGGCAAAAGGGTGCTTTCTTCCACTATATAATCGTCGTTTTCGTCGAATCCGCCGCTACCGCTTCTATATAAAGTTGCTCCGTGCCGTAAAATTTCGCCACCGCGTTTTTCGTTCGTTTCTTTTATAAGCTCGAATTTTTTGTCGGGAACGTATTTAGTTTTGCGGAAACTAAGGTCGTAATTAAGGGTAATAAAGGCGTATTTTTCTACATTTTCGTCGAAAAAACATATTTCACAATCGCTTATATGGTGAGAAATAATTTTTTCGGAAAGATATTTTCTTACCGTTTCCCTTTCTCCACGTTCGATTTCCACTACGAAAGACGCGTTAATTCCAAGTAATTTCAATTCGTCGCACAGCGATAAAAATTTATCGAACTTATCGTTGGCTTTCGGATTGTACTTGTATACAACGAGCTTCTTTCCTTTGCATTTATTGAGAAAATCAAGAGTTTTTCCGTTTTTTAATACGTATGATAGCGTAGTCTGACGGTAAGGACGATAAAGAATTTCGCCGATAACGTCGCACGTTTCCGTACTTACGGGGATTTTTCCGTCGCTCAACAATGCGAAAGAGTAGGTATCTTCGGGCAATGAATTAAGCCCGTTAATAACTTCGCTCTCGTTTTCACCGTAAATCAAAGATACGCAACAGTTATTTTTCATAAGCGTACCGACAAACCCTACGCACGGATTAAGGACGTCGCCTACCGACGGAGCGGTTTTATCTTCGTCGGAAAAAACTTTCGGCGTGCGTAAAGAACCGTTCCTTCCAAAAAAGTTTTCGGCGTTACATTCGAAACGAAGATTTTTTAGTCCGCAAACTTTAACGCCTATCACAGAGTCCTTTTCGTTTTCACTCTTTTTTCTTCGCCGTAAAATTACCGAATCGTGCCCTATAGTCTTGGCTTCTATAAACAGCCCGTTATACGTCGGATGGGAATTATAAGCGTCGAGAGTGTTCAATGTGATCGAACTGAAAAACGCAATTTCCACATTATTTTCGCTACACTCAAAATATCTCGTTTCTCCGTTTAATCCCGTCAAAAGCGAAACTTTTTCCACGAGCTTTTTCGTCGAATTTTCTAAAATAATTTCATTACCGAAATACTTTACGGAATAATGGCATTCGTCGGCAAACGGAAGGTATGTCGGCGAAAATATCTTGCCGTCTTCGCCTTTAATAAGAAAAAACGTGCCGTTGTTTTCTTCGTAAATTCCGCCGAATTTGCCGCAAAGAATTGCTCCGTTTTGACTGAATCCGCCCCCGAAAGCGTTAATAAATAGCTTATAATCTCCGTCGTTTAAGGCGAATGTGTGGAAATATTCTTCTAAATTATTTACATTTTTGTAAATCTTCTCGTTAACAATATTATATTTTTCTTTGTTTTTAGGCAGATACTTGCTATTTTTCGACCTTGACGTGATTTCGTTGTAGTTTTTTAATGCGGCGGCTATTTTTTCGTCGTTTGAGAACAGCTTATTTATCACCCCGTTTTCGATGAAATCGGCTATGGCGCAAAGCATCATTCCCTGATGGTGCGACATGTAGGAATATACCTTTCCGCCCCCTTTTCGCATATCGTACGCCTCAAAAAAACCGTACTCGTCGACCATACCGTTTTCTTCCGATTTTATTAAATTTTTGATAGTTTCTTTCGGACGATATTTTAAGCAAATCGCCGAAGAATAAGGACTTATTACGGGAACGGTATTTTCGTTTTTTAACGATAATTGTTTAATTCCGAAAGCGTAATATTGATACTTCAATTGTTCGTCGAGAGAGTAAAATCCGCTCTCGCCTATCCCGAATAAGCCGTTATACGAGTTTTCACACTGGGCTTTGGCTACGTTATTTTCGGTGTCGTAAATAAGCGAATATTTCGGCGCGGAAATAAACAGCGACGGCATAAGGGTTTCGAATGCCGTTCCGCTCCAACTTAACAGAGTGTTTCCGCCGTAAGAGCAGTAATCTCTTTGCAGACACCTGAAATTATCCGTGTTTTTCCCGTACGCCATAAAAATCGTGCTTAAAATTCGGCTTTCGGAATTCAACAAATCATAGTGACCTACGAAATTTTCGCCGTCGTAGCCTATAAAAAACAATTTTTTCGACTCGTCGTACAACGCTTCCAAATCGGTATTTATTACAAGCAAGTCGGTTTTCAGTTCGTTCACGTCGTCGTTATGCTTTTTATAGAACTCGCGACAGAGGATAAGACATGCGACGAGATTTCCGCTGTCGACGCTGCTTACGAAACGGTTTACGGGCTTTTTCGTGTTAATATCGTACCAATTATAGAGATTTCCTTTCCATTTAGGCAATTTATCTATCGCGGAAATTATTAAATTCAGGTTATCGACGCACTCTTTATAGTCGATTATTCCGAGATAATACGCCGAAATCCGGGCTATAAGGCTGAATCCTATATTCGTCGGCGAAGTTATCGTCGCCACTCCCTTATACGGCTTAATCTGCAAATTATCCCCGATAAGAGCGTCGTAGGACGACGCGTAGGAAAAGTATTTGTAGGTTTTTTCGGCGTAGCGTAAAAGAATTTTCTTATCTCTTTCGCTTAACGAGTAAGTTTCTATCATATTTTCGGAACAAAAGAGCAATTCGGCATACGCTATCAACGCTCCCGCAAGGTACGCGAATATAAATACGCTCGTCGGATTAACGAAATACAAACCTACAGCAATAGCCGTCAACACGGCAAAAGACGGCGTAAATTCCCTGAAAAACGCGTTTATAGTTCTTTTTGTCTGCGATTCACGGTAAGTTTTCCAACGGAGCAAGTCCTTTTTCGTAATCATTGCGAAAACCGTTCCTAAAAACAATTTCAGATTATCGAAAGCGTAGTACCAAAGGGTAAAAGCGTCTTCTATCGAAAAAGCTATTTTTTTCGCCGCGTCGGACAGAACGTATCTTATTCTCGTGCCGCACGATAAATTTCTTAACGCCTTTATTACGTCGATAACGTACGGTGCAAAAAATAAACCGACGGCAAAGATAAGATTACTTATCCCCGTAAACATGCCGTAAAGGATAGCCGCCGCAAGGAAACTCGCTTTTAATGCGCTTAAAGCGTTTTTTGCCATAATATAGCGGTAAAACGGTTCGATTTTTTGCCGACAGGTTTTGTTTTCGTCGTTTTTCCACCGTCCGAAAAGGAACGGCAAAAGCTGAATATCCCCTTTTATCCAACGCTTTTTGCGTTCTCTGTCGGAAATAAAGCCGTTAGGCGCGTCTTCGAGAGTGGTCGTCGCTCCGCCCGTAGACAGCACCGAGCCTTCTATAATATCGTGCGAAAGAATTTTCCCGGACGGGAATATACCGTCAATTTTTTTGTAGAACGCTTCGGGGCGGTAAATTCCCTTTCCGCAATAAATATCTCGACCGAACGCCCTGTAAAACAAATCGGAATATACGGGGTATTCTTCGGTTCCGCTCTCGTTCAAAAACCTTTTGGAATAGACCGTTTTTAACGAAAACAAGTCGTAACGGCTGTGCAAAGTCATTAAATCGTACTTTTTGTTGTACGGATGCGACATCATATTTACCATTTCGAGTACGTCGCCGGTAAAAAGCGAATTGTCTGCGTCGAGCGTAACGACGTATTTCGGAATAAAATAGTTCGGATTGCCGATATAGTAGAAATCTTCCGAATTCCCCGTTACAAACAGCTTATTAAGAGCGTTCAAAGCTCCCCTTTTCCGTTCGGGCGCAACGTATTTCTTGCCGTTTAATGACTTTTTTCGCAAAAACACACTTATATCTTCTTCGAGACCGTTGTTTTTTATTTTTTCGATAATTTCTTTATCTACGTCGCTTACGGGCGTATCTCCGCCCTTTGTGTCTACGAGAAGGCAAAATTCAACGTTTTCGCCGCCGTTGGACGCGCGTAAAAGCCTGATATGTTTCATACTTTCGTCGTACTGCTCGGGCGAAACTATAAATTCGCTTACCACTACCGCCACTTTATCGTTGGACGAAACGGTTTTCGCGTTCTTTTCGGGGGCGCGTTTGTCTTTAACGATGCCGTTAAGGGCGTAATTTATTAAGTTTTCCGCAATAAAAACAAGCGGAACGAAACTTAGTACGCCGATTCCCACGTTAAAAAACGCGGCTATGCACGCCGCACCGCATAGCGACGGTAAGATTATTGAAAGGACGTACATTCTTTGTTTCCACAATCCGTATTTTGGTTTCAGCGTGGGAATTTTATCCTTTTTTACCGCTCTTTTCAGTTCTCTTTTATAGTCGAATAAAACTGTCGATATATCTTTATCGTTATTTACGGCGATTTCCGCCGCCTTTTCGGCAACGTAATCTTCGTCCGCTCCGCAGCTTTTACTTATATCGGAAATTACGGAAAAGTAGTCTTTCAAAGTGTTCACCGACACCGATTCCAAATCGAATTTTTCCGCGAGAATTTTATAAGAACCCAAAAATTTAACGTTATATTCGGCGGTAACGAAAGATTCGGCTTCTCTCATTCCGACGAAAACGGTTTTGGCAAGAGTTGCGTTGTACAAAATCGTTTTGTTGTAATTCGTGGTTACTTTCTTTTCCGAAATTCCCTTTTTACGCAAATAATCGGATTTTTTATCGCTCAATTTTTTGTTTTTCATCAAAAAATAGAGATAAACGTCACTGTTAAAAAGGGTAGGAATGAACTTTTCCGCATCGGATTCCATTGCGTGTTGCCGCAATATTCTCCGAGCGAGAATATAAGCCTGCTCCGTCAGAGCGTAGTAAATTGCGTTATTAAACTGCATAAGTTCGTCGTATCGTAACAGAACCCTATCGTTGACCGAGCTTAATATCTTGCGGACTCTTTCCCCCGTAAGTGTGTCGAGCGAATTATTTACTATACCTTTCGCGATAAAAACTATTCTCGGCAGGTCGTTAATATGCGGCAAACTTTTCAAATCGTCTTTTCGGGAATATACGTATCTGTAAATCAAATAAAAATTTTCGTACAGCCATTTTTCACCTTCGGAAACGGGATTGTTCCGCTTTATCCTTTTTTCTATGCTTTTAGTAGCTTTTTTTATCGTCGGCATAAGCTTCGCCGGATTTATTCCTTTGCCGCAATCGACGTTTTTTGACCTAAGGCACCCGTCGCATATCAAATCGGAAATCGTTTTTTCACCTATTTTTTTCATCACGTTGTCACCGACTTTGACTTTTTCGGAACGGTAAAAAATAAGCGTTAAAATAAATAAAACCGCCAAAGCCGCGATTATATAAGGCATAACTATCCCCCTATATTACGATATAGGCAGATTATTTACCCATAAAAACAAATTATACTTGTAAAAAGCGTTTCGTTGTGTTAATATATCGGTGAGACGGCCGAACGGACGCTTCGCAAGAAGAGGAAAGTCCGAGCATCACAGGGCAGGGTGACGGGTAACGCCCGCTGAAGGTGACTTTAAGGATAGTGCAACAGAAATAAACCGCAGTATTATTACTGTAAGGATGGAAAGGTGCGGTAAGAGCGCACCGGCAGTTCGGCAACGAAATTGGCCGTGTAAACCCCACTCGATGCAAGAGAGAAAACGATCGTTCGCCCGACGCGTTTTCACAATCGCTTGAACCTCTCGGTAACGACTGGTCTAGACAGATGTCCGTTCAAGACAGAACTCGGCTTACAGACCGTCTCGCATCCAAGCAAAAAGGCGTCAAAAACGCCTTTTTGTTTATAACTGTATTTTTTCCTGCTCAAACGCTTCCCGCAATTTCATTAACGACTTCTTTTCTATTCTCGATATGTAGGAACGGGATATTCCTAATTTGTCTGCGACCTTTTGTTGCGTCATAGGATAATTACCGTCAAGCCCGAAACGCATGATTATTATTGTTTTTTCCCTGTCGGAAAGATATTTTTCGGTAAGGCGTTTTATCGTTTTATGTAAAAATTCCGCGTCGATTTTTTCGTAAACGCTCTCTTCGTCGGTCTGCAACAGGTCTAAAATAGACATCTCGTTGCCGTCCTTGTCGCTCCCTACGCTGTCGTATATCGACACGTCCGACGAGCGTTTTTTATAAGACCGCATAGTCATAAGGATTTCGTTTTCTATACATCTCGACGCGTAGGTAGCAAGCTGAGAACCTTTGTCGGGGTCGAAAGTGTTTATTGCCTTAATAAGCCCCATCGTTCCGATACTTATAAGTTCGTCGTTGTCGGGGTAATTGACATACTTTTTCGCGATAAACACGACAAGACGAAGATTGTGTTTTATAAGCACGTTACGAGCTTCCAAATCCCCTTCTTTTTTGAACTTGTAAAGGTATTCTTTTTCTTTCTCTTCGCTTAAAGGATGCGGAAAAGAATTGCCCGTGTCGATACGGGAAGAAAACAATAAAACGTTGCTTAAAAGCGTAAAAAATCCTTCTAATATCATTTTGCTCCGATAAGATACTCTTACAATATATGATATTAAAAGGCAAAAATTGACTTTTTACGACAAAATTCTATTTTTCGGTTATTAGTTTAAGGTTTTCGAGATAATCGTAGGAATCGTATTCTATCTTAACTCCGTCGAGAGCCGCCAAAGCTCCGTCCGCTATGTGGAAAATCACTTTATATGCTCTCAAAAGCTGATATTTTTTTCCGAAATACCTGTTCGTTTTTTCGGGGCAATACTTCGGGTCGCCTATTACGGGATGCCCCGTGTGAGCAAGGTGCGCCCTTATCTGATGAGTTCTGCCGGTGACGAGTTCCACGTCGAGAACGCTTCCGCTCCTGCCCGTGTATATTGCGTCGTATCTCGTGACTATTTCGACCGAACCGGGCATACGCTTGTCGTAAATTTTTACGAAAGACTCGTCGGCGTTTTTTATAAGATACGCCTTTAATTCGCCGCTTCCCCTTACTATCCCCGCCACGGCGGTAAGATAATGTTTTTCTACCGAGCGAGTCTTGAATACTTTTTTCATTTCGGCGAAAACTTCTTCCGTTTTTGCAAAAATTACTATCCCTTCGGTATTTGTATCGAGTCGGTGACAGATTATATATCCGTACTTTGATTTAACCGCTTCTTCGAGAGAATTTTCACCCGTGCAGGCGATGCGAGCGGGCTTGAAAAAACACGCTATGTACTCGTTGTCGAAAAACGGCGTAAAATCCCTTTCCTGCTCTTTGTAATAAACTCTTATAATATCGCCGTCGGTAACTACGGAATCCTTAAAAACTTTTTTACCGTTTACTCTCACGTCGCCTTTACGGAAAAGTTTTTGAATGGCTCCGTAAGTAATTCCGCGGACTTTTTCGCCTAAAATAAGGGAAAGCCTGCTTGCCTTCCCCGTATAAGTAAATTCCGTCATTAGTCTTTTTTATTCTGAACCAAATTTTCTATCTCGAACAAAAGGGTGTTGATATCCTTGAATTCGCGGTGAACCGAAGCGAAACGAACGTAAGCTACGTCGTCTACTTCCTTTAACGCTTCCATTACCATTTCGCCGATACGCTTGGATGTAATTTCCTGCGCGAGCGAATTATGAACCTGTCTTTCGATATCGTTGACAATTTTTTCGATTTTTATCATCGGAACGGGGCGTTTTTCGCAGGCTTTCATAATACCCGATTTAATCTTTGCGGGGTCGAAAACTTGTCTGTTGCCGTTGTTTTTAATTACAAGTATGGGAGCCGATTCGACTTTCTCGTACGTAGTATATCTTTTAAGACAGTTAAGACATTCCCTTCTGCGTCTTATGCTCGTGCCGTCTTCGCTGAGTCTTGAATCTACGACTTTACTTTCGAGCGAACCGCAATATATGCACTTCATCCTACACCTCTACACAATTTATAGTATAATTATATCTAATATATCACAATTTGTAAACTGTTTATAAAAAAACTATAATAGCGTTTAGTGACAGAAAAACTATTTACTGCTGAATACAATCCATTCTCGGCGGTTGCGGCGGCGGGCTGTAATTGTTGTTCAAATCAACTAAAATTACGTCGCTGCCGATTTTCAGAATACAATTCCACGGAATATAAATGTTATCTCCGCCCGTTATGCTCTTAAAAAACTTCTTTTCGCTCGGAACTATGAACCCCAAAATCATACCTTTGCAGTCCATAGCCACGTCGCCTACTCTCCCTAAACGCTTGCCGTCGGCTACGTTAATTATTTCTCTGTCGCGTAATTCGCAAAATGTATAGTCGATTTTCGTCATAAAAATACCGTCCTGCTCTTAAAATATATGAGCAAGACGGCGATTTTATTCTTACTGTCAGAACGCTTGTTTCAGTCTTTCGATAGCGTTCTTTTCAAGTCGGCTTACCTGTGCCTGACTTATGTTGAGTTCTTCCGATATTTCCGTTTGCGTCCTTCCCTTGTAGTACCTTAAAAGCAAAACGTTTTTTTCTCTTTCGGGCAGTTTGTCGATTTCTTCGTTGAGGGTAATACCGTTAATTACGGTGTCCATATCGGTTTTGTCACTGATCTGGTCCACGACGAGCATATTGTCGTCGGCGTCGCTGTATACCGATTCGTATATACTGACCGGTTCGCTGATTGCGTCCAACGCGCTCACCACTTCGCCGTAAGGAACGTTTATTTCTTCGGCAATTTCCGTTAAACTCGCTTCCTTTTCTCTGCCGTACTCCAACTTATCTCTTGCCTGCATCGCTCTGTAAGCAATGTCTCGTAAGTTCCTACCCACTTTAAGTCCCGTGCCTTCTCTAAGATATCTCCGCATTTCGCCCATAATCATCGGAACGGCGTAAGTAGAAAACCTCACGTTAAGACTTATATCGAAGTTGTCGAGAGCTTTAATTAGCCCCAATACGCCCACCTGAAACAAGTCGTCGGCGTTGTTTCGGTCGGTTTTGAAACGCTGCGCCATAGACAAAACGAGTCGCATATTGTTTTCTATGAACTTTTCTCTTAAATCGGTTTCTCCGTTTTTTATCCGTCGTAACATTTCTTCGCTTTCTTTCGCGCTCATCTTAGGCAATTCGGAAGTGGATACCCCCGTAATTACGATTTTATATGCCATAGTACCTCCGTATGTAATGCGGATTACACAGGAAGTATTTGCCAAATCTAACTTATTATTCGCATTTTAAGAATTCTTTTTTTAATTTAGCGAGTATTTTCTTTTCGAGTCTGCTGATATACGACTGCGAAATGTTCATCATATCGGCTATTTCTTTTTGCGTTTTTTCTTCCCGACCGTACAAGCCGTAGCGCATACCGACTATCTCTTTGTCACGTTCGTCAAGCTTTTCGTAAAGACTCCGCAAGATGTCGTTTTCAACTCTCGTTTCCATATCTTTATATATCATATCGCCGTCTGTGCCGAGTACGTCGCTCAGTACGAGTTGATTTCCTTCCCAGTCCACGTTAAGGGGTTCTTCCAACGATATTTCAGATTTAAGTTTAACCGTTTTTCGTAAAAACATAAGAATTTCGTTCTCGATACATCTCGAAGCATAGGTTGCGAGCTTGATTTTTTTGTCGGAATTATAGCTTTTTACCGCCTTAATGAGTCCCATCGTGCCTACGGATATAAGTTCGTCCATATCTATGCCCGTATTGTCGAAACGCTTGGCTATGTAGACGACGAGCCGTAAATTGTGTTCCACTAATTTATTTTTTGCGTCTTCGTCGCCTTGCGACATTTTTGCTATGGCTTCCGCCTCTTCTTCTTCGCATAAAGGCGTAGGCAAAGAAGTTATGTAATTAAGATTTTTTTCGCCGCAAAAGAAAGGTTTAAGTTTACGCCAAAGTTTCTTGAAAAAGTTTTTCATAAAGACAATTCTCCCTGCATATCGCTATGCAATAAAATTTCCGCTTCCGATAAGCACGCCGCGGACACCATGCCCGCAGCAACTTTATATAAGGTATGCGAGCCGTCGGCGGAATATACGTCGACAGTCGCTTTTTTCGTAGGCACGACGGAGATACCGTTCGCCGTGACTATCTCGACCGAACTCACGCTACCGTCGTCGGACGCAAGTCTATTATAAATTTTTTCGCCGACGAAAATAACGGGTTCGCCATTATTTGCGTAAACGCGATTCCCGCTGTCATAAAACGCACGGCACTTTTTGTTAAAACTTCCGCTTTTTATCGTCGCAACGAAAAATAAAGCGTTTTTTCGTCGAAATTTGACTAACTCTTTTTTTAATAAGTCGGTCAGGTAAATTATGCCCGTGCAACACGCCGAAACGAGTATAGGAATTATTCCGTAAGTCATATTTTCGTAACTTAAATCGGTATTGAAAAATCCAACGAAAAAAGTAACCGCTCCGCCTAAAAGAAAAGTCGTCGCAAGTAGCGTTATTGTAGTTACCAAATAGTCTTTAATATATTTACCCGGTTTAACGATGATTACCATGAAGATTACGCATAAAGCCTTTATTATGTATCTTACGCTACCGATTAACGGATATATAGCAGATATAATGCCGCCGAATACGGCTGAACAAACGAGCCTTGCCGCACTTATATTTTTCTTGATCACGGCAAGAGTAAACGACAGTAAAAAAAGGTCTATAAAGAAGTTACTTAAAAATACTATTTCCGCATATATCGTCATATTTCTCCGTTAAAAAAAGACAAGCCTTTTTGACTTGTCTTTTGTGTTGTTTTCGTTAATAAATTATTATCTGTTCCCGCGTTCCCTTAATCTTCTTAAAAAGCTCGGGATTTCGTCGTCTGAACTCGCAGTTTCGGCGGGTTGTGCTTTGGGTGCGGGTTGCGGTTCTGCTACCGCAGAGGAGAAAGCTTTAGCAAACGGATTATTACCGGCAAAAGGCATCGGATTTATAGCGGGAGCGGGTTGCTGTACGACGGGTTTTTCTTCCTTCTTTGTCGGTTCGGAAACGTTAAGTACCGGACCTTCCGTAGCCGTGCCGTCGAAGCCCGTAGCTACGATGGTGACGATAGCCTTGTCTTCGAGAGTTTCGTCAAAACCTATTCCCTGAATAATATTACAGTCGGGAGCGACTACCTTGCCTATCATATCCATGGCTTCGTCTATCTCCAACGCACTCATACCTATATCGCCCGTAATGCTTACGAGAATTTGGGTAGCTCCGCCGAAGTTGGATTCGAGTAAGGGCGAGTTTGCCGCCTGAATAAGAGCCTTTACGACTTTGTTTTCGCCTTCTCCCTGTCCTATACCGATATGAGCTGTACCCTTATCCTTAATTACTGTGGAAAGGTCAGCAAAATCGAGATTTATCAAAGAGTGTTTTACGATAAGATTGGTGATGCCTACGATACTGCTGTGCAGCACGTCGTCTGCTATCTGCATAAGTTTCAACATAGCTCCGTCTTCTTTTTTATTGGCGGAGATTACTTTAACGTAGTCGAAAACCTTTTGATTAGGTATTACCAGAAGTACGTCGGTGTACTTTCTTAATTCTTCTATACCGGCTTCAGCATACTGCATTTTAAGGCGTCCTTCCGAAGCAAACGGTTTGGTGACGATAGCAATGGTAAGTATGCCCATTTCTCTTGCTATCTGAGCTACGACGGGAGCGCCGCCGGTACCCGTTCCGCCGCCCATACCAGCGGTAATGAACACGAGATTGGTGTCCGCGAGAGCCGCTCTTATATCTTCCGCCGATTCTTCCGCGGCTTCTTTACCTATTTGCGGTTTACTCCCCGCGCCGAGTCCTCTCGTGCGTTTTATTCCGAGCTGAATCTTAGTATCTGCACTGCAATTATTCAACGCCATCATGTCGGTGTTGCTGGCGATGAAAGACACGCCCTGTACTTTCGCTTTGACAAGACGGTTTACGGCGTTACATCCGCCGCCGCCTACGCCGAATATTTTGATTTTTACTATATTGTCCTGTTGGTCGTAACTACCGAAATTCATATTATCCTCCTGAGCTATTTGCTTCCGAATATGGATTTTAACTTTTGTTTTATTTTATCGACGGTATCTATTGATTTCGTCGATTCGCACACCGCAGCCGCAACGTAATTGCCGCATCCGGTCAGGTTAAGCGTTTCGCTGTCGAGTATTGTTATTTCACACCCCGTTTCGTCTTCGAAAATATCTTTAACACCCCTTACAGAACACAGAAAAGAACCTGTAAGAAAAACAGGCGGCGTTTCGTCTTCGCATATTTCGTCTATATACTTTTTAACTTCGCCCGCAAGGTAAATAAAGGCTTCTGCCACGCAGGAATTGACCTTAGCTACCGAATATTTTTCTCCGCCTACATAGTAAAAATCTCCGTCGGTAAAATTCAGATTAAGGTTCATTCCGTTAGCTATTTCTTCCGCGGTAGCATCGTCGACGCCCATTTCTTCGGCAAGGCTGTAACAAACGTGTTTTGCTCCGAGCATGTCGGAACAACCCTTTACGGGAACGCCGCCGTTGCATAACGCTACGTCTATATTTCCGTCGGCGAGAGCTATTATTATCCTTTCCGTCAAATGTGCCGTTTTGTCGGCTTTTGCGGCTATCTCGGCGACGAAAGACGTATATTCGAAAGTTTTTCCGAGTCGTTTTGCCGAAGTGTCGAACAGTTCTTTTATCCCTAAACGCAAATACTCTACCGAAGCGATAAGTTTTAACCTGTCGGCTTTCTGTCCGATAGGATTATCAATATACGGATTAGAAAGAGTTTTGTAAGTTATGGGGCGTTTCTGTACGATTTCGAAGGACGGCAAACGTGTTCCGCAGAGACTTATTACGGTCTTGACGTCGTTTTCGGTGACGGCTCCGCTCGCTATCACGGTATCCTGTTCGGCACGACCGTACTTAAAGAATACGCCGGGTAAAACCACTACCGCATGTTTGTCGATGGAACCGTATTTTTCCGCGTCGGCATAAACGTGCTGTATCTTGGAAAAAACGTCGTCGGGGTTAATGAATCCGCTTTCGTTAAAGCCGTCATAGTCTATACGCTCTTCGTGAAAATACGAAAATTCGCCGTTCTTGCGGACGAATAGCAATAAGCGCATATATTCATATTCGACTATCAATGCGGATTTAAGACGATACATACTTTCCTCTATAATATTTTAATATTATTTAGTATAATATATTGGAAAAAAATAGTCAATAACAAGCTCTAATTTTTTACAACAAGCTCTAATTTTTTACACGCAAAACGGCGTTATTACGGGCGGAATAGTCCATAGACAAATATTGGTCGTACAAAGAGATGGTTTCGTCGGCGGCTTTATCCATATCGACGTACATAATAGCTCCCGTTTCGGCAAGTTTTATCTGCAACTCGCCGTCGGAAATATTTATTCTTTCGATAAAATACGGCAGAGCTTCTTCGCTCATATTTTTACTTATCAACGCTTTGGCTACGTTCCTTAACGCAACGCATTCCTTAACGTCAAAACTATCGTTCACAGCGAACCCGGTAACGGCGATGAGTTTCAACGACGCGATTTCGTCTTCTTTCTGAATTTTGCCGCGTTGAAAATCTTTATCGGTCGCGACGAAAGATTTTTCTTCGGACGATGAATTGACTTCCATTTTGAATATCGGGGTACGTTCTTTTACGTAGATTACCACTTCGTCGGGAAATTTACGCTCGACGTTGGTCACGACGATGGAATTATCGGGAAAAGCCGCGGTTATTCTATTTTTGATTTCGTTTTCTTTGACGTTAAAGATATTGTTTCTCGAATCGAGTCCGGAAGCCTCTAAAACATCCGCTTCGTCGGCAAGTCCGGTTTTGTTGTAAAAAACCACGCTTATATTACGCACGGTAAACACCTGACCGCACACCGCTATAAGCACGATAATAACAACACATATCGAGATAATAATATATTTCTTTTTCACTCTCTCCGTACTTCCGCTCCCAACGAGCGAAACACCTCTTCGATTTTTTCGTATCCCCTGTCTACGTATCTCATGTCTTTTACGACCGTAGTGCCTTCGGCTTTAAGTCCCGCGAGTATCAGAGCAGCTCCGCCACGCAAGTCCTGCGCGTAAACTTCCGTACCCGTAAGATAAGGCACGCCTTTTATAACGGCGGTTCTTCCGTTCGTTACGATGTCTGCGCCCATCTTTATGAGTTCTCCCACGTGGCGGTAGCGGTTTTCAAAGATATTCTCCGTGAATATGCTCACTCCGTCGCTCACCGTCTGCAAAGCCATCATCGGCGCTTGCAAATCGGTAGGGAACCCGGGATGCGGCTGCGTCGTAATTTTCGGCACGGAAACAGGTTTACCGTTTGATTTTATATATATTTTATCACCGTTACATATAATATTGCAAGAAGTTTTTGACAACTTGGATAAAAGGGCGCGCATATCCTGATATCTCGCCCCGTCGAGAAGCACCGCTCCCCCTGTCATAGCTACCGCGATAGCGTACGTTCCAGCGGCAATTCTGTCGGGCATCGCGTCGTAGAGAGTGCCGTGAAGAGTCTTTACGCCGTAAATTTTTATTACCGACGTCCCCGCTCCCGTAACCTTCGCGCCCATCTTTACGAGAAAGTTTTGTAAGTCCACTATTTCGGGTTCGCAGGCGGCGTTATGTACTACAGTGTTGCCTTTACAAAGGACGGAACTTAGTATAGCGTTTTCCGTAGCGCCGACGCTCGGATAATCGAGACTTATTTCCGTGCTTTTGAAATTTTCCGCGTTGCAGTAAATGTAACCTTTGGATTCCTCAACTTCCACGTTAAGGTCGCGTAACGCTTTAATATGTATGTCGATAGGTCTTAATCCTATATCGCACCCGCCGGGGTATGCCACTTTCGCTTTTTTACATCTCGACAAAACCGACCCCAACAAAAAAATA
>DJPE01000043.1 GCA_002439705.1 Christensenella sp. UBA6420 | reverse complement strand
AAATGTTTGACAACCCTACAATTCGTCCGTTTACGGATAAATAACCGTATTGACGAAACCGTTTTTATCTTGTATAATATTTATATATAAATAGGCTGGCGCTTTGCGCCCGCAATAAATTAAGAAGGAGGTAATATGAAAGTATTTAAAAAACTTTCTGTACTCATAATTGCGTTGGTTATGGTACTCGGACTCGTGGCTTGTAATCCGTCGTCCGTCAATCCCGGACCGACTCCGCAACCAGGCGGCAAGACGATCACGCCCAATGATATCCCGCATCTTAAAGACATCACCAATTACGGCTCGAAGCAGGAACATTCCAAAGGCACGTCCGTAACTTACGGCGATACCGCGACCGAACAAGCCAAACTTACCGTTCGTATCAACGAAAAGAAAGAAGACGTGGATAGCGGTAAGGACGTTTCTTCCATCGTTAAGATTTTCGCTGCTTCCGACGCAAACGGTATTATTACCGCAATGGAATTGGCTAACTTGCCCAAAGACAAAATGCAGGAGACCGTAGACTACATGGCGGGCGAGCAGTCCGTTACTACCGAAGAAATCGAAGCGCTGGTGGACGGCGGAACGTTCGACAAGGCGGCTACGCAGGGCTGGTCGTTCTTTGACGACTGGGATTATTACGACAAGCTGCAAAAAAGAGCCGACGAAACCAACTCCAACGCCGACTCCGATAACGTAAAACGTCAATATCGTAATATGTTGGGTAAGGTCTTCGCTATCGACATGAGCGGCGACCAATTCGCTCGTCTTGCCGTGCAGGAACTCGTTTACGCTACTTCCGTAGTGGAAAAGATGGCGGAAGATTCCGGTATAGTAAACGCGAGTCTTGCCATTTCGTCCACTCTTGGCGAATTAGACGAATACTGCCAGGAAGAACTCGATTACGAAACGTTGGTTTATCTCCGTGCTTTTAACGAATACTACAACATAGACGGCAGCAGCAACGGTCTCGAAAACTGCGTCGAACTTTACGGCTACTACTATGAATATAACAGAACCGATTATTATTCGCAGACCGACGACGAGTTTGAAAAACAGTTGACTTACAGCCATCAAAGCACGTTCAGCGACGCAGAATGGCTCGATTACGTTAAGTTGCAAAGAGAAAGCTACACGAAAGCGTATCGTTATAACGACAGTTTCTATCAGACCTTCTACGAAAAGCACTTCTCTTTCCAGGAGAAGGTAGAAAAACATGAAGAAATCGTCTATGGCATCTCCAAGTGGAACAACAAGAGCTACACGAGCGAAATGCGGCAGGCTATCCGCGATAACGGACTCGTCGGACAGCTCAACTTTACCGACTGGGTATGGTGCTACGCAGGCGATAATACCGTTATGACGGAATATAACGCCGCCAACACCGCCAACGAAAACGGCAAGAAAGCCAATGCTTCGGCAGAACAGAAATACGACGGTCAGTTCCAATACGATATGGCTCAGTTGAAGTTCATTCAATACATTTTGGAAAAAGACCATATGGGCGACACCAATCTCGGACGTACTCTCCGCTTCCAGGTATATTCTTACAGCGGCGAAATGATCAAGAGCGCGCAGGGGTATAACAAGGACATCGCTCTCGTAGACGCCGGCAAGATAAATCCCGACGAAGCTACCAAGATAATAAGCGGACTTACCGAAAGCGAACAGAAAAACTACGCTATGGGTAAGTTGAACGCCGTATTGGGACAGATGAACGCCGCATACTCTCACGCCAACGTATCGTCCGCCGCAAACAATGCGTCGAACCAGCCTTGGAGAAGTATGTACACCGAAATAACAGCCGCCATCGATAAAGATTACAGCGGATACGCTAAGTCGAAAGAAAAAGTAGAAGCGTTGGAAGATATGGTAATCAAAAAGAAATGGGACTGCGGCGGTACCGACGAAGAGTGCGGAAAAGCCGAAAATAAGAACAGGGGACACGTCGGATGCCAAAAGGTATATGACGAAACCCATAATATTTCTAAGTTCGTAAGCGCGTACGAAGCCATACTCCGTCACATGGGCGGCAGTGCGACCGTTAAGTTCCAGAACGACGCTGTGGCGACCGAAAAAGATCAGAACAACTACGCCGTAAATGAACATCCCAGCGGCTCCAGCGTAACGTACGTTTCCGGATTCCGCGGCAGCGACTTCACCGGTAAAATAATTACCGCCGCAATCGCAAGCGTATCCAGAATTACCGTTAAAGAAATCAGCGTCAGCTCCGGCAAGACCTTTACCGACGGTATTAAGGACGTAGGCGGTGACGACCTTAAATGGTGGGAATCCGATGCCGAAGGTCCCGAAAACAAAGTAGCGACAAAAGCTAAATCCGAAGGCGTCACCGAAAACTTCGGCGGAAACAGAACGGGTACCTTCACTTATACCTATACCTTTACCGGTTGGTATCTCGACACGGGACTGCAATATCTGTTCGACCCCGACGATAAGATAGCTTGCGACCTTACGCTCTACGCGGGTTACGACGTAGAAAAGAAAGGCTAAAATTTATAAGCTTAACCAAAAAAAGGCAACTCGTGCGAGTTGCCTTTTTTATGCGGAAAAAGTGTAAAAAACATTTGACAAGTATTTATCGCGTACTGCATAATAAATACATAATCAACTTAACGGCTGTGATAAGGACAGTGCGTTTATGGTAATTTTCAGAGAGCTGTCGGACGGTGCGAGACGGTAAGAGCCTTTACGCAGAATCACCTTTGAGCCTATTCGGTGAAAGTTTTTTCGAGTAATCGAATCGCTTGCCTTGCGACAGTAGGATAAAACGTTGTCGGACGTTTGAGCGACTCTTTTTATAAGAGTAACGAGAGTGGTACCGCGGATTATTTTCGTCTCTCCGTAATTTAAGTAGTTACGGAGATTTTTTTATCTCCGAAAAGGAGTAATTATGGCAAAACTATATAAAAAGTACGTCAACGAAACGGTAGACGGAAAAGGTCGCTTAAAGAATATCACGTTCAACGTTCCGGAAGATTTTAATTTCGGTTTCGACGTCGTGGACGAACTCGCCCGCAAAAGCCCCGACAAAAAGGCTATGGTCTGGCTCAGTCGGAACAAGGAAGAAAAGATTTTTACTTTCGGTGATATTTCTGCCTATTCAAACAAAACAGCCAATTATTTCTATAAAAACGGTATTCGCAAAGGTGATAAGGTTATGCTCGTGTTGAAGCGGCGCTATCAATTTTGGTTTGCTATAATAGCGTTGCACAAACTGGGGGCGGTGGTTATTCCCGCTACTTATCAGCTTATGGAAAAGGACTTTCGTTACCGTTTCGAAGCGGCGGGAGTCAAAGCGGTAGTCTGCGCCGACGACGACGGATTGTGTAATGAAGTAGAAAAAGCGGCGACTAAGTACGGAAAACTTCACTTTATGAGCGTTACGGGCGACTACAGGGACGGTTGGAGCAGTTTCGATAAGGAGATAGAAAAAGAAAGTTCCGTCTTTACGCCCGCGGCGGGGCAAAGACCGTCCGCCGACGACGATATGCTCATGTATTTTACGTCCGGTACTACAGGTTACCCGAAGATAGCCACACACAGCAACAAGTATCCCATAGGGCATATAGTCACCGCCGTATGGTGGCACGACGTGAGAGAAAACGGTCTACACTTCACCATATCCGACACGGGGTGGGGTAAAGCCGCCTGGGGAAAACTTTACGGGCAATGGTTTGCCGAAGAATGTGTGTTTACTTACGATTTCGACCGTTTCCATGCTGAAGATATTTTGCCACTTTTCGCTAAGTACAATATCACTACTTTCTGTGCGCCTCCCACAATGTACAGGCTTTTTATAAAAGAAGATTTATCGAAATACGATTTATCGTCCTTGCAGCACTGCACGATAGCGGGAGAAGCGTTAAATCCTGAAGTTTTTAAGCAGTTCTATAACGCCACGGGAATAAAACTTATGGAAGGTTTCGGACAAACGGAAACCACTCTTACCGTCGCCAACCTTAAAGGCAACGAGCCTAAACCCGGTTCTATGGGCTTGCCCAATCCGCAATACGACGTGGATATCGTGGACAAAAACGGCGTTTCCGTCGAAAACGGAGTCATTGGCGAGATAGTTTTGCACACAGACAGGGAGCAGATAGGGCTTTTTAAGCGGTATTACGGCGAAGAAAAATTCACCACTGACGTTTGGCATGACGGTTTATACCATACAGGAGACACGGCGTGGCGGGATAACGACGGCTATTTGTGGTACGTAGGGCGTATCGACGATATAATAAAGTCGAGCGGATACAGGATAGGGCCGTTCGAGATAGAGTCGGTAATAATGGAATACCCGAACGTTCTCGAAGTGGCTGTCACGGGCGTACCCGACGCCGTCAGAGGAATGGTTGTCAAAGCGACGATAGTCCTTACGAAAGGTAACGTAGGCTCTCCCGAACTTGCGAAAGATATTCAAAACTACGTCAAAGTTCATACCGCTCCGTATAAGTATCCGAGAATAGTCGAGTTCGTCGACGAACTTCCGAAAACCATTTCCGGAAAGATAAGAAGAACCGAATTGAGAAAATAAAATTATTTTATGCAATAAAAAATCCCGACCGAAGTCGGGATTTTGCTTTTTTAAGGAAGCGGATTACGCTTTAAGGACTTCTTCCGCTTTGCCGTTGCAACCGAGTACGTCCACCAATTTGTGACGTACGATTTCTTTAACGGCGTTTCTTGCCGGCCCGAGATATTGACGGGGGTCGAAGTGAGAAGGATTATCCTTGAAGTACTTTCTGATGGTAGCGGTGACTGCCATACGAATATCGGAGTCGATATTGATTTTGCAGACTGCCATTCTCGCCGCCTGACGGAGCATTTCTTCGGGTACGCCCTTAGCTCCGGGCATATTCCCGCCGTAAGCGTTGATTTGTTCGACGAGATACTGAGGTACGGAGCTTGCGCCGTGAAGCACTATCGGGAATCCGGGGAGACGTCTGCCGACTTCTTCCAATATGTCGAAACGAAGTTTGGGTTCGCCTTTGAACTTGAATGCGCCGTGGCTGGTGCCTATCGCGATGGCAAGGCTGTCTACGCCGGTCTTTTCGACGAATTCCTGTACCTGGTCGGGATCGGTGTACATAGCGTCTTTGTCGCTTACGTTGACGGCGTCTTCGATACCCGCGAGACGACCGAGTTCGGCTTCTACGACTACGCCGTGGTCGTGAGCGTATTCAACGACGCTACGAGTAATTTTGATGTTTTCTTCGAAGCTGTGATGGCTTGCGTCTATCATTACGGAAGTAAAACCGTTATCGACGCAGTCTTTGCAGAGTTCAAAGGTATCACCGTGGTCTAAGTGTAAGCAGATGGGAAGTCCGCTTTCTTCTACCGCGGCTTCCACCATTTTTTTCAGATAGATGGTGCTGGCGTACTTTCTCGCGCCGCTGGATACCTGAAGAATAAGGGGAGCCTTTTCTTCCATAGCCGCGCCTACTACGCCCTGAATGATTTCCATATTGTTTACGTTGAACGCGCCTATTGCGTATCCGCCTTCGTACGCTTTCTTAAACATATTGGTACTTGTTACAAGTGGCATAAAAAACCTCCGTATTTTTTATATTGGCTCTATTATACACCATTTTGTCGGTTCGGTCTACTCTTGGACGTTAATATTTTGACAATCGAGCAAATTTTTACTATAATAAACCTATGCTTAAAGACGGCGAAAGATTAGACGACCTTGAATATAAAGGATTAGAGATTATCCAGCACTCCGACGGATATTGTTTTACCAGCGACAGCGTTCTCGTCGCTAATTTAGTCAACGTAAAACACACCGACAGAGTAGTGGATATAGGCACGGGGAGCGGCATAATAGCTATTTTAATCGCCGCAAAATTCCTGCCGAAAAAGGTAATCGGCGTCGAAATTCAGGAAAGACTCGCCGAAATGGCGACCCGCAGCGTAATACACAATAATCTTTCCGACGTCATCGAAATAGTAAACGCCCCTGCACAGGGCGTGGAAAAAATTATAGGCGACGGTTACGACGTAGTAGTAACGAACCCCCCTTACGACGAGAACTGCAAAAAAGAAAATGCTACCGAAAAGGAAATCTGCAAGTCGGAAGTAAGCCTGTCTGCAGCGGAATGTGTAAAAACCGCGGCAAGACTTCTTAAATTCGGCGGACTTTTTTATATGGTCAACAAGGCCCGCCGACTTACCGACGTGATTTACTCTATGAGAAGCAGCGGTATCGAGCCGAAAAAAATTTACTTTATTCAGCCGAAAAAAGACAAGGACGCGGATACGTTTATTGTCGAAGGGAAAAAGGGCGGCAAACCGTCCGTAATTATTCCTAAACCCATAGTAGTGTATGAAGACGACGGCGAATTTACCGAATTTGCAAGGAGAATATACAACAAATGAGCAAGCTTTATATAGTAGGCACGCCGATAGGAAATATGGCGGACATAACTTTCCGTGCGGTGGAAACCTTAAAAAGCGTGGACATCATAGCCTGCGAAGATACCCGACACACGTTGCCGCTACTGCAAAGATACGATATAAAAAAACCGCTTATAAGCTATTATAAACAAAAGGAAAAAGAAGGTAGCGTTTATATTGCCGAACTCGTCGAAAACGGCAAAAACGTGGCTCTCGTGAGCGACGCCGGTATGCCTTGCATAAGCGACCCCGGTAGCGTCGTCGTAAGAGAATTTATGAAAAGGGGATTGGAATATACCGTTATTCCCGGCGTCAGCGCGTCGGTCAGCGCGGCGGCTCTTACGGGGATAGACGGAGAATTTACCTTCATAGGATTCCTGCCCGAAAAGACCAAAGATAAAATAAATCTTATCGACAGACACCGCGACAGCGGAGCTAATCTTTTAGTTTACGCCGCTCCGCACGACGTCAATAAAATAGCGGAATTTTTATACGAAAGACTCGGCGACAGACAGGCGTATTTCGTCAAAGAAATATCCAAAATTTACGAGAGAGTAACAGCGGGCAGACTGTCCGTTCTCCGCGACGAAAACCCGAAAGGGGAGTACGTCATAGTAATAGAACCCGCCGAAAAAACAGAAATCGACGACGCCGCGATAATTACCGAACTTAAAAAACTTTTAGCCGACGGCGTGGATAAAAAGACCGCCGTAAATATCGTGTCGGAAAGGCTGAAAACTTCAAAAAATAAGGTTTATAAACTTTCTCTCGAATTATAATTTTTACATTACCCTACATAAAAGGCAGGCACATATCGCGCCCATTAAGGACGATACGAGAGAAATGGCAATAGCCGCTCCCGCCGATTTATCCTTGCAGGAACTAAGGTACACCGCGGCTATGTAGAATATAGTGTCGTTACTTGCCATTATTACGCTCGCCGACCTTGCGACGTAGCTGTCCACGCCATATTCGGAAAAGATTTTTTCTACCACGGCCAAACTCCCAGAACCCGAAAGCGGTCGGAGTATAAGTAACTCGCAAAGCTCTTTTGGGATACCGATATACGATAACGGGATAGCCAAAAGCTCGCTTAGCTTAACGCTTAATCCGCTCGCTCTGAATATTTCCATAAGCATAAATATACTCGCAAGGTACGGTAAAAGCGAAATTACCAAAGACAGACTTTCCCGTATGCCGACTATAAACGAGTCGTAAACGGAAGCCTTTTTTATAAGAGCGAAAATGAGAGTAAGGATGATAATAGCGGGAACGACGTAGTTCATTTGACGAAGATTTTAACTAACAAAAAACCGAGAAAGGTACTGAAAAACGTGGCTATTATCGACGGCAGAATTATATCCGTCCGAGCGTTCAGCGCACTGCGCATAGCTATAATCGTGGTCGGAATAATTTGCACGGAAGAAGAATTTATTACGATAAGCATCGTGCGGTTTTTTTTACTCAGCATTTTCTTGGTCGCGTTTATTCCCGCAGGCGTTCCCGCGCTGCCCATACCGAGCATATTAGCCGAAAGGTTCACCGACAAATCGTCGTAACAGCCGTCGGTTTCGTTCGGAAAAATTTTCTTTAACAAGGGTTTTAATTTCCGCCCCAGGAAAGAATCGAATTTAAGTTCTTTCCATAGTTGCAGTACCGACAGCCACACCGCGTATACCGCAAAAAGTTTCAACGAAAAGTCAAGTCCGTTTTTTCCGCCCGTCAAAAGGGAATTGATAACGGCGTCGGGATTTATGAAGAGCGTGACTATACAGCTTAATATTAAAATTATGGAAAAAACCGCGTTCATACCTTAATAAATATGTTTCCGCTCCGTCCGCTATGATATAAATTGTAGAATATTATCGGAAAACTTTACAAAAACCGCCGAAAACCCGCATTTTGCGACCGTCGAAAAAATTTTTTGAAAAAATTATTTTTTAAGGTTTTATTTAAGATTATTTTTAGGCAAGCAATGCTACAATACAGGTGTAGACGGAAACAGTAACAGAAACGAAGCCGTTTACCACAACATAGCTTATCAGCACCGCAAGGCTGATACATATTCATTTTGTTCCCTCTTTTTTAGGATTGGCGTCGGTCTCGTATCGGCGCCTTTCCTTTGTTGCCGACCAAGCGGTTCCGACCAATCGTTATGCGGGATTTTTCCGCAGCCACGATGTTTCGTGCGGAAAAATCTTTATCCGCATAAGTCGGTCTTATAAGGAAGCGGGGTAAGTCCACCCCGCTTTTCCATATTTTTATAAGTGCGTTCAAGCAATAATTTTGTTGAGAAAAACCGATTTTGTTAAAGTTCTGACGGGAAATTCCCTTAACTTCAAGCCCCGCTTGAAACTTCACTCGGCGACAGCCGAACTTCACTATCGCTATGCGATAACTTCACTCAAAGCATAGCTTTGAACTTCACTATCTTAATACGCTAAATTGCTCCGACTATCGGTCGGAAATTCGTGTATAAAACGGAAGCTCCTACTTGTCAATATATTTTATTTAGTATATAATACTATATATATAAATTTTCGGAGTCGTAAAAATGAAGCTAAAAAAGGTTTTACCCGTTCTCATATCGGTATTACTTATACTAACGGCGTGTATTGCCACTGCGTGCGGCAGTAAGAATTCCCATACGGTGGAGTTCTTCGTCGACGGAAAGTTGTACGATTCCGTAATGGTAGCCGACGGCGGATATGTGGAAGACGTTCCCGAAGTGCCTTACAAGGAAGATTTCATAGGGGAATGGAGCGAAAAGAATTTCGACGAAGTTACGAGCGATATGAAAGTTTTTGCTATCTACACCGAAGCGTACTACACCGTGACTTTCGTAGCCGACGGAGAAGAAGTGAAGAAGGTTAAAGTAAGACGTAATTCGCACCTTACCGATATTCCCGCAGTTCCCGAAAAGATAGGTTATACGGGCAGATGGAGCGTATCCGACTTTGCCGAAATAAATCGTAGCGTAACGGTAGAAGCCTTGTATGAAGAAACGCCCGCGGAAATCAGATTTTTCGACGGTGACAGGCATGTTTATACGAGAACGATAAAAGCGGGGAGTTCGCTTACAGACATTCCGTCCGTTCCCGCATACGAAGGTAAAAACCTTTCCGGAAGATGGGTTACGATAGTGGACGGAGTAAAAAAGGCTTTCGATTTCGGTTCCGTGACGAAAAGCGTCAACCTTTACGCCGATTATTTCGTGACGGTGACGTTAGTGGACGGAGAAAGCGGTAAGAACACTATCGAATGTGAAATCGACGAAAAAATTTCTTCCGTGGACTGCGGAACGAAAGACGGTTACTGCTTCGGCGGTTGGTACTTAGACGAAAATTTCACCGAAAAAATCACTTTTCCGTACGGTTTTTCGGAAAATACCGAAATATATTGCAGATGGTTCAGCGACTACGGCGACGAAGGGTTTACCTTTGCCGACGGAAAGGTAGTAGGTTACGACGGAGATAAGACCGAAATTACCGTTCCGTTCAGGTACGTAGACGGGGGCGGATACACGATAGTCACCGCCGTGAGCGAAAACGCCTTTAAGGACAACGCAAACCTTAAAAAAATAGTTCTGCCGTCCACGGTCGAAATAATCGGCGACGGAGCTTTTGAAAATTGCTCTTCGCTCGAAGAAGTTACTTTTGCCGACGGCAATTTCGTTAAGAGTATCGGTAGACGAGCTTTTTACGACTGCGTAAGTTTGACTAAATTTAGTTTCTCGTTCCTTACGGCAAACGTGGGAGCGGAAGCGTTCGGCGGTTGCGTAGCCGTTACCGAATACGTCGGGCTCGAAAATTCCGAAGTAACGGTAATAGCGGAAAAGACTTTTTATAACAACTCCGCTCTTACTTCGGTAGCTTTGTCCGACAAAGTAGCCGAAATAGGAATAAGCGCATTTGAAGGATGCGAAAGAGCCGATATAAGTTTCCCGAACGGCAACGCCGTTGTGTCGGTAGGCGAGAAAGGATTTTTCGGGTGCGGTTCTTTATCGAAATTCGATTCCGAGTATATCGAAAGTTTAGGCAGCGAGTGTTTCGCCGGGTGCAGAAGCCTTGCTTCGCTGTCCGTTCCGTCCTACGTTCTGCCCGCAGACCTGTTCGGTTCGACTAAAAAAGCGTATTTTTACGAAGTAAACGCAGGCGGTAAGACGGTTTACGTTCCGCAAGCGTTACATTCCGTCGTTGCGGTAAGCGGTGCTTCTTCCGCCGCGGGATACGGTATAATAGCCGACGAATTCCTTTACGACTTCTCGTCGGTCAAGACCGTGACGGTCGGCAGGGGGATAAAAACGGTGGGAGAAAGAGCTTTCGGGCTGTCGGTCGCTTCGACTTCTCCCGAATTTACCGTTAACTTTTTTAACACCGTCACCGAAATAAAGAGTTACGCCTTTGCGGGCAGAAACGATATGAAAAAGCTCGTCTTGCCCGTTTCTCTCGTCAAAACGGGGGAAGAAACGTTCGGCGGATTAAGTAATCTTAAAGAAGTATCCGTCGGCGACAACGCCGCTCTCGAATACGTCGGGAAAGACTCTTTTAAGGGTACGGCGTGGTTTGAAGAATATCAGGGCGTGGTAATTTTGGGCGGAGTCGCGTTGGGTATTCCCGAAAAGTATCTTAATTCTATGGGAAAAACCGTTCTTACCGCCGACGATTTCAAGAAAGTAACGGTAATCGCGCCTTATGCGTTTTACGGTAACGGGAAAGTAGTTTCCGTCACTATCCCCGACAACGTGTTCAGAATTTACGAAATGGCGTTTGCTGAATGTTCCGCTCTCGACGAATTTAATTTAAGTCCGAAGACGAACGTCGGTTATAACGAAGTTTCGGGCGGGGTTTCCCTTTACCGCGGAGCTATTCTTTACGGAAAAGATAATCTTTCTTCGCTGACGATAGGAGTAGGCGTATCGACGGAAGTTCTGTTCGGCGACGACGTTTTACCTACGGCGTATCCTGCGGAAATAACCACGCTTACGTTAACAGCCGGCGAAAATACCGAAATCCCCGCCGATTTGTACGCTAATCTCGGGTTTGTAAAAAATCTCGTCATCGGCGAAGGTATCACTGCCGTCAGAGACGGAGCATTCCTTAATTGCGGCGCGGAAAAAGTGACTTTGCCGTCGAGCGTGGAATATATAGGATTTAACGACGAAACGGTAGAAGATATTACAAGCGGCAACGGCTCCGCTACTTACGTCGGAACTTTCGGCAGCAGCGTAAAAACGATAAAAATCGGCGAAAATTCCCGACTTTCCGCAATTTTTCCGTACGCTTTCTCCGCTTGCGGAATTACCGAAATAGAAATCCCGTCTTCCGTTACGTTTATAGGTAAATACGCTTTCGGCGCGGAAACAGACAGAGAAATATTAAGTCTTACTTTTATAGACGGCGAAAACGAACTTTATATCGACGACTGCGCATTCAAGGGAATAGGTTTTTCGACGGTAGGTCATAAAATAATCTTCCCCGCGGGGCTTCGCCACATAGGAAAAGAAGCCTTCATGAACAGCAAGAATTTAGCTTACGTTACCTTTAACGACGGCTTGAAAACGATAAGAGAAAAGGCGTTCTTTAACGGCGGACTGAAAAACGTCGATATACCGTCGAGCGTGGAATACTTCGACGAAGACGAAAACGTACTTATAAATAGCGTTTTCGGCGACACCGCAATTACCGAACTCACTATAAGAAATCCGATAGAAACAGCAGTCTTGTTCGGCGGCAACGTTCCGACTTCGCTTGCGAAAATTACCGTTTACGGAGATATTTGTAACAGACAGTTCTATTCGATAACTTCTCTCGAAAACCTGACGATAGTCGACGCGACTAAGATAGGTGACGAAGCGTTCTACGGGTGCTCGTCCGTCACGAGAATATCGGTTCCGTCCACCGTTAAAAATATAGGCGATTACGCTTTCGCCGAATGTGGTTCGCTTATGACCTGCATATTCGAAAGCGGTTCGGTTTTAACTTCGATAGGCGAATACCTTTTCAAAAACGACTTAAAACTGCGTTCCTGCTACTTCCCGTCTTCCGTTGCCGATACGGAGTGGAAAGGCGTGTTTTACGGGTGTTCTTCGTTGGAAGAAATTTCTTCTTTGCCGAGCGTACTGACGACTATCGGGGAAGGAACTTTCTACGGTTGCGACTCGCTCGTTTCGGCGGTTATTCCCGCGGGAATTATAAAAATAGACTCGAGAGCGTTCTATAACTGTCGCAACGTGGTTTTAAGCGACGTTAAGTTCGATAATCTGACCGAAATAGGCGAAGAAGCCTTCTATAAGTGCTCTTCGATATACGGAATAAAAGCGAAAAATCTCGTTTCGCTCGGAGAAAGAGCATATTACGGCTGTTTATCGGCTTACGAAATTACCTTGACGGGCGGTTCGGTTTCCGACTATTCCGACTGTGAAAACGCAATAACGACCGTCGACTTGTCCGCCGGCGCAACTACCGTAACGGCAGGTTCTTTAAGTAACTGCGGTTCGTTGAAACAGATTATGGTTTACGCCGAAAACAACGTATCCGAAATATTAGACGGACTCGCCGCGGAAAATATCGGCGAAACTAAAATTTTCGTGGAAGAAACTTCTTACGGAAAAATAAGCGAAACGGTTAAAGAAAAACTTGCCGGCAGACTCTTTTCCGCGCCCACCGCTTTGTCGGCGGCTACGTTTACTTACGACGAAATTACCCATACCGCAACGATAACTTCGATAGGAAGTTTCGACGGAACGGTAATTTTCTTCCCGTCATATACATACAGAGAAGAAGTTTCAAGCGACGGAAAGACAGAGTCGGTACGCTATACCGTGACCGCAATAGGCGAGAGCATACTCGAAAATAACGCTTCCGTAAAGGAAATAATCGTTCCGTTCAGCGTGGAAAGGATAGAAAACAGGGCGTTCAGAAACGGCGTTCTTACCACGGTAACGTTCGAAGCGGGAAGTAAGTTGCGTTCGATAGGGGAAGACGCGTTCTGTTCCTGTTCCTATTTAAGGAATATATCCTTACCCGACGGCGTGACGAGCATAGGGAAAAGAGCGTTTTACGAGTCGGCTTTGACGGAGCTGTCCACCAACGCTACGAGCGACCTTAAAGAAATAGGCGCGTACGCTTTTTACGGTTGCGCTTCTCTCGATTCGGTGAGAATAAACAACGCAAGTTTCGAAAGGGCGGGGGAATATTCCTTCGCAAACAGCGGATTAAGTTCCGTATATATAAACCAAAACGCAAAAATAAGGGTTGAAGGCTATGCGTTCGTCAACTGTTACAAACTCGATAAAAGTAACGTGACTTTACCGTCGACGGCGGACGTAGATAAAAACGCTTTCGATCCGCAAAATTAACAACAGGAGATAATATGAAAGTTTATCAAGTAACCGGCGCGTCGGCTATAGACGTAGTAAACGTAGACCCCGAAATAAGCGATAAGATAAAAATCAAAGTGACGTATCTTTTGCCCACTTTGTCCGACATCAACTTATTCGCAGGCAGCGTAAAAAGGGAATATCCTTGCGTACCCGGCAGCGTAGCTATCGGCGTAATCAGCGACGACAGAGCGGAATACGGACTGAAAAGGGGGACTAAAGTAATTCTCAATCCTTACGTTACCGAACCGAGCGACAGACTCGACTTCCCCGCGACGGTAAAAACCAGGGGAATAAATCTCGAAGGATTTATGAAAGACTTTGTGTATCTCGATATAGACGAGTTTGTTCCGTTCCCCGAAGACGTCGAAGAAGAAGACGCCATTTTTGCCGAAAGAATAGCCATAGCCATGTCGGCAATAAACAGCTTTCGCGTGGAAAAAGGCGATTATATCGCAATTATAGGCGGCGGCGTGGTCGGCAACATAATAGCTCAGCTTGCGTTGTATTTCCAGCTTATACCTATAGTAATCGACAATAACGAATTCCGCCTTGCCAAAGCGAAGCAGAACGGGATTTACTACACCGTCAACGTCACGAACGAAGTTCCTTACGAAAGGATATTCGAAATAACGGGCGGCAGAATGTGCGAACATACCGTAATAGAAGATATGGCTTCGGTGACGGGAGCGTATCTTTTCAAGCTCGCAAGAAACGGCGGCGACTGTACGATTATCTGCGAACCGTACGCGGTAAAGAGCCTTGACGCAGACGTAAGCTATATAAGCAAAAAACAACTTAAGGTAAAAGGCGTCTCAAACGGCGCGAGCGAATTCAATTCGGCGATAAACATAATAGCCCAGAAGATACTTAATCTCGACGGCTTTATAGAAAAGAAGGTCGACGTCGAAGAAGCTGAAGACTTTTTCAAAGAGCTTACCGAGAACCCCGAACACTATTTCGCAAGCATCATCGAGTTGTAAAAAGAATTAAAAAAAGAACCTTGCAAACGGGTTCTTTTTTTATGCGATTTATTCAGATTTTATCACTTCGCAAAGGTTTATTATATCTCCCGCACCGAGAATAAGCACGGTATCGGGCGGGACGGCTAATTCGGAAATAAGTTTCGCCGCCGATATAATATTGTCGCGGTAATACTTGTTTTTTATAGGCAAGGCGTCGTACAGCTGCAATGCGTTTTTGCCTTTGTCGGGCGTTTCTCTCGCGGCGTATTCCTTGAAAATCACGACGGCGTCCGCTTCGGAAAAACAACGGGTAAACTCGTCGAAAAGTTTTTCCGTGCGGCTGTAAGTGTGGGGCTGAAAGACTACTATCGTTTTTCCGTCTGAGATACTCTTCGCCGTCCTTATCGCCGCCGCTATTTCGCGGGGGTGATGAGCGTAATCGGTGTATACGTCGCACCCGAAATATTTGCAGACGAATTCAAACCGCCTTCTAACCCCCGTAAAGGCATTAAGAGCGGAATTTATTACGTCGCAGGGGATTCCGACAAGGTACGCCGCCGAGAACGCCGCAAGGGCGTCCGTTACGTTATGTTCGCCGGGGATTTTAAGTTTAATATTGCCGATAAGGTTGCCATAGTCTTTAATTAAGAAACCTAAATAGCCGTTTTTATATTCGTATATATCGGTCGCACGAAAACGGTTCCGTTCGTGAAGACCGAACGTTACTACCGACGGAACGGACTTAACGTATTCGTAAAATCGGCAGTCGCCGCTTGTTATGGCAAGACCTTTATTGTCTATCGCCGACAGTAAAAAATCCTTGAACGCCGAAAAGACGTCTTCGAGTTTTTCGTAGGTGTCGGGGTGGTCGAATTCTGCGTTCAGTACGACGGAAATTTTAGGTTTAAGACAGAGCATACTTTTGCGGTATTCGCAGGCTTCGGTAATTAAATACTCGTTACCCGAATAGTAGCAGTTTCCGTATTCTTCCGTATCTCCGCCGACGTGTCCGAAAAAAGATTTTTTCGCCGCTGCGAAAATTTTTATGAGCATTGCGGTGACGGTGGTTTTTCCGTGAGTTCCGCCCACCGCCACGCAGTAGTCGAAATCGTCGCAAAGGATATTAAGAAAGGCGTTTCGTTCAAGACAGAGAAAACCGTTTTTTCTGCAAAAGATAAGTTCTTCGTCGCTTTCGGGTATCGCGCTGCTGTATATTACGACGTCGGGATTTTTTATTGCGGTTACGTCGCTTCCTACCCATACTTTACAGCCGTTTTCGTTAAGGAAAGTAAGTTTATCGGAAAAAAAACGGTCCGACCCCGTCACTTCCACGCCTTGTTTTACGAGATAAACGGCGAGTGAAGAAAGGCTCACGCCCCCTATACCGATAAAATGCGCCCGTGCGTACGTGTCTTTAATCATAATTCCATTGTATGAACGGCAAGCCGGTTTCGGTACGGTTTGTTAAAAAAACCAATAATAAAATTTTATAATTAACGAGTAAGAATAGGCAAATACAGTTGACAAAGGTTTTCGTTTTTTATATAATAACTGTACATTTGATTATAATCGACTATCGATGAGGTGAATAATGAAAGAAAAAATACATCCCAATTATAAAATTGTTGACGTGTCCTGCGCATGCGGAGCCAAATTCAAAGCAGGCACTACCAAGAACGTAGACGAACTTAAAGTAGAAATCTGTTCCGAATGTCATCCTTTCTACACCGGTAAACAAAAGACCGTGCAGACCGGCGGACGCGTAGAACGTTTCAATAAGAAATTCGGAAACAGCACTCTTAAATAGGGCAATCAATATTGAGAATAGGCGCGGAGCAGTATCCGCACCGGTTCTGTCGTAGCAAATAATATCCCGTAGGGATATTTTTTGTTAATATAGGAAGGTCGCGAGTGAAAAAGAAAAACTGTTGCAACATCGGCGGACAAGCCGTTCTCGAAGGCGTAATGATGCGTGGCGAAAGCTCGATGGCTACCGCCGTACGAGATCCCGACGGGAAAATCGTCATTGAAAGTTCCCGCTTTACACCCACGAAAAAAAAGAGCAAAATTTTCAGAGTACCGATAATAAGGGGTATGATAAGTTTCTTTCAGTCTTTCGTCACGGGAATGAAAATTACGATGCGCAGCACCGAAGTCTTCGGCGATATGTCCAAGGAAGAACCGTCTAAGTTCGAAAAGTGGCTCGCCAAGACGTTCAAAGTGGACGTAATGAACGTAGTCATTGCTATAGGCGTGATTTTGGGTATAGCTCTTAGCTTAGGACTGTTCGTGTTCGTGCCGCAACTCGTCGCCACGGGGATATTCTCCCTTGCTAAAATAAACGCTTCCACTTTCGGCATGAGCGTCCTGTATAATTTTATTTCGGGCTTCGTCCGTATGCTAATCTTTATACTGTATCTGACGTTGATGAGCCTGATGAAAGACATAAAAAGACTTTTTATGTACCACGGGGCGGAACACAAAACCATATCCTGTTACGAACACGGCTTACCCCTTACCGTCGAGAATGCGCAGAAGATGACTACCGTCCACGACAGGTGCGGAACTACCTTTATGTTTATAGTAATGGTATTTTCCATACTGTTCTTTTCGATTTTCCCCGTAGAAATGCTCGCCCATGCGGGTAAGGTAGCGAACTTCTTTTTAAGAGTGTTCAGTCGCATAATAATGATACCGCTCGTAGCGGGAATATCTTACGAACTTCTCAAACTCTTCGCAAAGTACGACAATCTTTTTGCGAGAATTTGTAAACAACCCGGTCTGTGGCTGCAAAAACTTACCACGAAACAACCCGACGACGATATGGTGGAAGTGGCGATAGCCGCTTTCAACGAAGTCCTTATGTTGGAAAAAGATAAAGAATATCCTACGAAAACTTTCGTGACGTATTCGACCGTCGAGAAGGTAGTAAAAGGTTTCGGCGACGCTTTGAAAGACAAAAACGAAGCGGAACTTATACTTATGAAAGTCGTGGGCGCGAAAACGAAAACCGAACTTTACGACGGCAGGAGAGTGTCGAACGAACAGGAAAAGCAGTGCGCCGCGTTCGTGAAACGCAGACTTAAAGGAGCACCTTTACAGTACGTTCTGGGCGAAACTTGTTTTTACGGGATAGACTTAAAGACCGACGCGAGAGCGTTGATACCGCGTTTCGATACCGAAGTAGTGGCGGAAGCCGTTATTAAGGCGACGAAAAATTACAATAAGCCCGCAGTTCTCGACTTGTGTACGGGGAGCGGAGCCATCGCGATAGCGGTAAAGACGAATTGTCCCGAAAGTACGGTGACGGCTACCGACGTTTCTATCGACGCGATAAGTTTGTGCCAAGAGAATGCGGAACTCAATAATTGCGAAATAGAAACCATAGCAGGCAGTATGTTTATGCCCGTTAAGGGAAGAAAATTCGATATAATAGTCAGCAATCCGCCGTATATTCAGAGCGGTGCGATAGCTGAACTCGACAATGAAGTAAGAGAATACGAACCGACTTTGGCTCTTGACGGCGGAAGCGACGGGTTCGATTTCTATCGCGACATAGCGGCTACCGCGGAAAAGTATCTTAACGAGAACGGAACTCTTATTCTCGAAGCGGGAATAGGACAGGCGGAAGAAATAAAAAATCTTCTCGGAAGTAAGTACGAAGTAAGTTTCGTCAAAGATATGAATAATCCGCCGATTGACAGAGCGGTCGTGGCTCGACTCGTCGGGAATAAGGAGGAATAAAATGTTTGAAAGACTTGCGGCGATGAAAGAAAGATTTGCCGAACTTAACGACCTTATAGGTCGCCCCGATATAGTGGCAAAACAGGACGAATGGAAAAAACTCGTCAAAGAACACGCCGCGTTGCAACCTGTAATGGAAGCGTACGAAAGGTATCTCAAACTTAAAGAAGATATGGAAGAGTGCGAAGTTATGATGCACGACGGCGATAAAGAAATGGCTTCCATGGCGGAAAAGGAATACTACGAATTAAGAGATAAAGAAAACGCCGTTATCGAAGAAATAAAAATTCTTCTTCTCCCCAAAGACCCGATGGACGACAAGAACGTTATTATCGAAATAAGAGCGGGAGCGGGCGGCGACGAAGCGGCGTTGTTCGGAATGGAACTTTTCAGAATGTATCACAGGTTCGCCGAAAGAATGCGTTGGAAAGTCGAAGATATGGACGTTACGGAGACCGAACTCGGCGGTTTGAAAGAATGTACCTTTATGATAAAGGGGCAAGGCGCGTACAGCAAAATGAAGTACGAAAGCGGCGTTCACAGAGTCCAGAGAGTGCCGGAAACGGAATCGCAAGGAAGAGTCCATACGTCTACCATTACGGTAGCGGTACTCCCCGAAGCGGAAGAAGTCGACTTCGAAATCAACGAAAAAGACCTTAAAGTAGACACTTACAGGAGCGGCGGCGCAGGCGGTCAGCACATTAACAAAACCGACTCCGCGGTAAGAATGACCCACCTCCCCACCGGAATAGTAGTATCCTGTCAGGACGAACGCAGTCAGATTAAGAACAGAGAAAAGGCAATGAGAGTCTTAAAGAGCAGACTTTACGACTTTTATCAGAGTCAGAAAGACGCCGAATACGCGGCTAATCGTCGTACTCAGGTAGGTACGGGCGACAGAAGCGAAAGAATAAGAACGTACAACTATCCGCAAGGCAGAGTCACCGACCACAGAATAGGCATGACTGTATACACCTTGCCGCAATTTTTGGACGGGGATATGTTCTCTATGATAGAAGCGTTGGCTCTCGCAGACCAGAATGCGAAACTGAGTAAGATAAGCGATTAAGTAAAATAATTTAAGATTAGGATAAGGGATTTTTTAATATAAAATATAATAAGATAAACTTAAGGGAAAAATTATCGAGAAATAAGGGAAAAGGAAAATACGGGGAGAAAACACGCCGCAAGGCAAACAAGGAGGGGTAAATGAAACCTACCACAAACGAAGTTTATCTCAGTTCGTATACCAACATTTTAGAAGAACACAGCTACAACTACGAGTTGCAGGACGTTAAAGAACCGCAGTTGTACCGAAACTTTTTTGATTATACGTCGATACCGAAAATCGCGTTCAACTATCGTCACGTTCCGATGAACTGTCCGAAAGAGATATGGATTACGGACACTACTTTCCGCGACGGTCAACAGTCGCGTTCTCCGTATACCGCGGAACAGATTGTCGATTTATTCAAACTTTTACATAAACTCGGCGGAGAAAAGGGCATAATCAGGCAGAGCGAATTCTTTTTATACAACGAAAAGGACCGTCAAGCCGTCGGGATGTGCCAGGATTTAGGGTATGATTTTCCCGAAATAACAAGTTGGATAAGAGCCAACGAAAAGGATTTCGCGTTGGTTAAGGAAATGAACATTAAAGAAACGGGTATTCTCGTTTCCTGTTCCGACTACCACATTTTCAAAAAAATGCACCTTACCCGCAGAGAAGCTCTCGACAAGTATCTCGGAATAATAAAGTCGGCTTTGTCTGAAGGGATAAGACCGAGATGTCACTTCGAAGACATTACAAGAGCCGATTATTACGGTTTCGTCATTCCGTTCGCGACCGAACTCAAATCCCTTATGGACGAATCGGGTATTCCGATAAAAATTCGCTGTTGCGACACGTTGGGGTACGGCGTTACTTACCCCGGTACTTCCTTGCCACGGAGCGTTCAGGGGATAATTTACGGACTGAAACACTACGCCGAAATCCCGTCGGAACTTATAGAATGGCACGGACACAACGATTTTTATAAAGCCGTCGTCAATTCCACCACCGCGTGGCTGTACGGAGCGTGCGGCATAAACACTTCTCTTCTGGGAATAGGGGAAAGAACCGGCAATACGCCACTCGAAGCCATGGTCATGGAATACGCGTCTATAAAAGGCACTACCGACGGAATGGACCTGTCGGTGATTACCGACATAGCCAAGTATTTCGAAAAGGAATTAGGCTACCGTATCCCGCCGCAAACCCCTTTCGTAGGAAAAGATTTCAATACGACGAGAGCGGGTATTCACGCCGACGGACTTCTTAAAGACGAAGAAATCTACAATATTTTCGATACGGAAACCATTCTTAACCGAAAAGCCGCCGTCGCCGTCGACAATTACAGCGGACTTGCTGGGATAGCGTATTGGTTCAACAGCTATTTCAATCTGCCGGAAGAAATGAAAGTACAAAAGACCGACGATATAGTGGCGGAAGTGAAACTTCTCGTCGACAAGGAGTACGCAAAGGGCAGGACTACGACTATGAGCAATTACGAACTTAAAGAGTTCGTTAAGGAAATCGACATAGATTATTATCATAAGCTGAAATATTTATCCAAGAATTGACGTCTTAGCTATTGTGAAAAATATTTTAGTGTGATACAATTAAATAAATTAATATTATCTTTCATTAAGGAGATTATAATGATAAAAATTATTTACGGTTCAAAAGGTAGCGGAAAAACTAAAAAGATGCTCGATTTAGCGGACGAAGCTCTCGCTTCGACCAAAGGCGAAGTCGTATTTTTGGCGACTACTACCCGTTACAGAATGGAAATAAAACCCCAAATTCGTTTCATCGACCTTACCGAAACGGGTATCGCGTCCAAAGACGCTCTCGTAGGTTTCGTCAAGGGACTTCTTTGCGGCAACTACGATATAGAATACGTCTTTATTGACGGTTTCTACAAGGTTATCGGAAAAGAACTCAACAGTGCGGAAGTAGCCGAATTCTTTATGGTCCTCGACAGCCTTGCCAAGAACGTAGACTTCGTTCTCACCGTATCTTGCGAAAAGGAAGAACTGCCCGAATTCATCGCCAAGTACGTAAGATAATCGGAGGCACGATGGATTTTTACAGCACTCGGGGCGAAGGTCCCGTCAGCGGCGCGAGAGCGATTATTAACGGAATTGCTAAGGACGGCGGACTTTATGTTCCGTCGTCCTTTCCTAAAATAACTCCCGAAGATTTGGAGGATATGGCGGAATTATCTTATGCGGAAAGAGCCGCGTACATAATGAGCCTGTACCTTACCGAATTTTCTTACGAAGAGTTGCTTACCTATACGGAAAAGGCGTATTCCCGCTTCGAAGATTCCGACCCCGCGCCCGTAGTAAAGATAGACGAAGGAACGTATATGCTCGAACTGTGGCACGGACCGACGCTTGCGTTTAAGGACGTGGCGCTTACTATGCTACCGTATCTTCTCACCGCGGCGAAGAAAAAAGAAGGGGAGAATAACAAGACTCTCATTCTCGTAGCGACCAGCGGCGACACCGGCAAAGCGGCTCTCGAAGGGTTTAAGGATGTCGAAGGTACCGAGATAGCGGTACTTTATCCTGCCGACGGCGTGTCCGATATGCAGAGATTGCAGATGACCACCACCGACGGAAATAACGTTCACGTCTACGGAATAAGGGGTAATTTCGACGACGCACAGTCGGCGGTTAAAAGAATTTTCGCAAGCGAAAGCATGAAAAAAAGCCTTGCCGAAAAGGGTTACGATTTAAGCTCGGCAAACTCTATAAACTTCGGCAGACTCCTGCCGCAAATAGTCTATTATATTTCGTCTTACGTAGATTTATTGTCCAACGAAATGATAGACGACCGCGAACATATAAATTACGTCGTCCCTTGCGGCAACTTCGGCAACGTGCTCGCGGCTTATTACGCTAAGAAAATGGGCTTGCCCGTAAAACAGCTTATCGTCGCCAGCAACGAGAACAACGTGCTTACGGAATTTTTCTCGGACGGCATTTACGACAGCAACAGAGAGTTCTTTAAGACGATTAGTCCGTCTATGGATATTCTCGTCAGCAGCAATCTCGAAAGACTTCTCTACGAAATAGGGGACAGAAATCCCGAATTCGTAAAGCCCCTTATGGAAAGACTCGCCGACGGCGGAACGTACAGCATAGACGAAGATATGCTCTACGACAGACTCCCCGAATTTTTGGCGTACTACTCCACCGAAGAAGAAACGAAAGAAGTGATAGATAACTTTTTCGACGAGTACGGCTACGTTCTCGACCCACATACGGCGGTAGCGGTAAGCGCGCTGTTCAAGTACATGAACGAAGTCGGCGACAACACCACGAGTAACGTAATAGTAAGTACGGCAAGTCCGTTCAAATTCCCGCAGACGGTGTACGAAGCTATCTCGCATAACGAAGAAGACGACGCTTTCAAGGCTGCGAAAAAGCTCGCCGCGTTTTCGGGAGAAACCGAACCGGAAGCAATTAAGAGCCTTTTGTCTAAACCCGTTCTGCACGGAGAAATTATTGACGTAGAAGAAATAGACGGCGCGCTTCTCGCCATAGGAGAATAAAAATGTTAGGTGACAAAAAAGTAGTTTATAGTGCGGTTCAGCCTACCGGATGTATCACTTTGGGTAACTTTCTCGGAGCTATAAACAATTGGCTCAAAATGCCCGACGACTATCTCACCATATTTGCGATAGCCGATTTGCACGCCCTTACGGTAAGACAAAATCCCGCCGAGTACAGACAGAGAGCGATGAGCTTTTTCGCTCAGTACCTTGCTTGCGGATTAGACCCGGAAAAGAGTATACTGTATTTTCAGTCGCACGTTTCTGCCCATACCGAGCTTACCTGGATACTGAATTGTTTTACCTATATCGGCGAAGCCAACCGTATGACGCAGTTCAAGGATAAGTGCGCAAAACACGCCGACAACGTGAACGTAGGTCTTATGGACTATCCCGTCCTTATGGCAAGCGATATACTCTTATATCAGACCGATTTCGTACCCGTGGGCATAGACCAGAAACAGCATCTCGAACTTACGAGAGATATAGCTGAAAGGTTTAATAATCTTTACAGCCCCACGTTTACCTTGCCCGAACCCTTTATCGGAAAGCAGGGAGCCAAAATTTATTCCTTGCAGGATCCCACGCAGAAAATGAGTAAGTCCGACCCCGACATAAACGGTTTTATAAGCCTTATCGACCCGCCCGACGTCATCGCCCGCAAGTTCAAGCGCGCGGTTACCGACAGCGACGGAAGAATAATTATGTCGGAAGACAAACCGGGAGTAAGCAATCTTCTTACCATTCTTTCGGGTGTTACCGACAAGAGTATCGAGTCTATCGTAAACGATTTCGCCGGCAAAGGGTACGCCGAATTAAAATCGGAAGTAGCCGACGCGGTTATTGAACGTTTACGCCCGATTCAGGAAAGATACAACGCCTTTATCAAAGAAAAGGATTATCTCGTATCGGTCTACAAAAACGGCGCGGAAGCCGCGGAAAAAATCGCTCGCAGAACGTTGTCGAAAGTGTACCGCAAAGTCGGTCTGGTGGAAAGATAATGTTCGGTTACGTCGTAATAGATAAACCGAATATACTCATAAAGGACTATAACGTGTACAGAGCCTACTATTGCGGACTGTGTAAGACGATAGGCAAACGCAACGGTCAGCTTAACCGCCTTACCTTAAACTACGATATAGTTCTGCTCGCTTTGCTCGGACACAATTACGAAAACCGCAACCCCGTTTTTTGCGAAGGGAGATGTCTTGTTCACCCCGTCGGAAAAAAACTATCTTACGTCAAACGCAACGACATTCTCGACCGTATCGCGGATATAAACGTTATTTTAGGGTATTATAAACTTACCGACGACGTTATCGACGAAAACAAACACCGTTCGGTAAGAAGTATTCTGCGTCCTTCGTATAAAAAAGCGGCGAGGAGAATGAAAAGTTTTGACGAAGCGGTAAAATGCGGTTACGACAGATTAAGAGAAGAAGAAAAGAATAATTCCGATATATCTGCGCTTGCCGACTGTTTCGGGTATGTGCTTTCGGCTTGCGGCGACGCCCTTACCGATAAGTGCGACAAAAATTTAAGAAAGTTTCTTTTTTATATCGGGCGTTGGATATACGTTATCGACGCGTACGACGATATAAAAAAAGATTATAAAGAAAAGTGCTTTAATCCGTTTTTAAGAGAAATTAAAGTATTGGACGATAATTTTTATAATGAAGCGGAGAAAAAGGCGCGGGAACTTCTTTACGAAGATATAGCCGTAGCGACCGACTGTTACAACGCTATGAAAATCGAAGTCAGCGAAGGACCGCTCAGTAATATAATATACAGAGGATTAAAGGACAGGACCGAGTTCGTCCTTAAAAGGAGAGGAGAAAAATGGCGAAAAGAAACCCGTTTGAAGTATTAGGCGTAAGCGAAAACTGCACTCAGGACGAGTTGTACGCCGCGTATAAAGAATTAAGGAACAAGTACGCCGACCAACGTTTCGAACCCGGCGAAGCGGGAGCGGAAGCCTGCGTGAAAATGCAGGAAATAGAAGACGCGTACAAC
>DJPE01000023.1 GCA_002439705.1 Christensenella sp. UBA6420 | reverse complement strand
CGCCGACTTACTACGCCGTAATCGACAATATGGACGAAGAGTTCTATTACGTCACCTTCAACGGCGTCAGCGGTAAGGTGGGGAAAGAGAGCGTGTCGGTAGTCGGGTATCACGCCGTCGCTCCGGGAACGGTTCAGGAAATCAAAATCGACTCGAAATACAGCGTTTTTACCGAAATAAAACTCAAAGAAACGATGGAAGGCAAAGGGGAAGAGTATCCCGTGCCGACGGGCGAAAGTATGTTCTTTCTCGGAAAATATCCGTCGGAAGAAATGTGGTACTACGTAAAATACAACGATAAATGCGGGTATCTTAAAGCGGAATACACTACGGCAACCGACATATCGACGGGAGTGTTCGTCCCCGAAGAGAAAGAAAAGCCCGCCGCAGAACCCGAAACTCCCGACTCGTCCGACAGCGGAAATTTAACGAAAATTCTCGTAATAACGGGCGTTTGCGTGGCGGTCGTAGCGGTAATAGTAATAATTTTCTTGCCGAAGAAAAAGGGCGGAAGTAAATATTATTACGAAGATACCGATTTGTAATCATCCAAAGTTGAGAGCGGAGTCGTTTTTTGAGATGTAAAGCAACGTTCATCGGTCGCTCAAAAATTTACATAATTCTTTTTAAGAAATTTTTATAAAAATATGTTATACTGTCTGTATGAAAAAGAAGACGGCGGTAATTTTTTTACTTTTAACGATAATTATCCTTACTTTGACGGCGTGCGAAACGGCGAGCAGGCTTTCTTTCGCCAAAGACACGATTACGGTCGAAGTGGATACCGTTTTTATGCCCGAAATAAAGATTTATCCTAAAAAAGCGTCGTATAACTTGAAAGTCGAGAACGAAACCATAGCGAGAGTGACCGACGGACAGATAAAGGCTTTGAAGGAAGGCAAGACTACTATCACCGTTTCGTCCGGCAAAAAGTTCGCATCCTGCGAGTTGCTCGTGGTAAAAAAAGGTTCGGGTATAAGTACCGACCCCATAATCAAAGAAACGAGAACGGTAAGTTTTCAGATAGTAAACTACGCCGATTACGGGTTTGAAACGGGCGCGCTGGAACCCGTCGTTGCGGTGGACGGAAGTTATATTAACGTAAACGAACCCAACGTGTTCGGGTACATCGTGGACTGTTGGTATCTCGACGCCGACTGCACCGTAAAATTCGATATGGAACGCACGAGAATTACGCAGGATATAACCCTTTACGCGAAAATTTCGCCGCGGGAGCAGTCGTACAACGTCATTAACGGTTTAGTCGTGGGTATTCTGTATAAAAATTTACCGCACGAAAAACTCGTTCTGCCCGAAAAAACCGAAGGGGGAGAAACGATAACGGGCATAGCCGATAATGCGTTTTTCGGCGACGAAGAACTTAAAGAAGTGGTTATTCCCGCAAGTTATCTTACGATAGGGGATTCGGCTTTCGCCGGGTGTAAAAATCTTACTACCGTGACTTTCGAGAACGAGAGCGGCTTGCTTAACGTAGGAGTCAACGCGTTCGGCGTTCACCGCGACGACAACGGCAATATAGACGGCTATTGCGGAAATCTCGAAAGTATGAACTTGCCGCGGACGGTAACCGATATAGGAGCGTTCGCTTTTTATAAGTGCGAAAAGCTCGTAATTAACGATATTCCGTCGGGAATTACGCAGATACCCCTTTACGCCTTTGCGGAAACGAAGATAAATAACGTCGATTTAAGCAACGTAAAAATAATAAGGGAAGGGGCGTTCAATAACTGTAAAGAACTCGATACAGTAACCAATGCAAGTAACGTGGTAACGTGCGAAAAGTACGCTTTCGACGGTACGAAACTCGCTACCGACGCCGATAAGGCGTACCGAACCGACCGGAAAGAACCCGCTTTTTACGCAGATACTATACTTTTCGGCGTATGTTCCGACTACGGAAAAGGTTTGGGCGACGGCAAGTATAAAATCAAAGATACCACGACTTTAATTGCCGATATGGCTTTTGCGGGAGAAGAACAGTCGGAACTTACCCTTTATATCGACACCGAAATAGCCGACGGAATTTTAGCCGCGAATACGAACTTTTTGGGCGATAACGTTTTTTATAAGACTACGAGCGGTTATCCCGCAGGGGTGTTTATCGTCGTAAGCGAAGGGAAAACCGAACTTTATCGCAATAAATATACCGATTATAAAGACCTATTCGCCGAAGAGGAAAAGGTTGAGGTGTTAGGTGACGAAAATGTCGAACAAAATAATTATGGGACGCATATTTTACTTCGTAAAGATTATGCAAACGCATATTATTATGATAAGTACATAGCTGATGAAAAAGGTTCGCCTAGATATATTAAGATAGGGACTCTTGCAAAGAAAAAAGAGTATCCGATAGTAAGAATAAATATGAAAGCAATACAAAGTATAAGCGAGTTGAGAAACCTTGAATTACATAATGTAAGGAGTATTGCACATTGGGCAATATCACAGTGCCCCCAATTGGATAACATTGATATATCTATGAATAACTTAACTATCACTAAGTTGGAAGATGCGGAATCGATACAGCTTTCGACATGCAAAACAAAGAGAGAAAATGGCGAAATAATATATATGTTGAAAATTTATGTTGCAGCTTCATCTTATACGAGATACAGAAGTGATTGGTCGGAATTCGAAAAGCTGTGTGCTAAGTTGACAGCAAAATAAAGTTTTTGAAAGAATTGAATTACGCATGGTAGCAACTTCGTAAAGTGAAAAAATATACGGAAAATAGTATAAACCAAACGCCCCGAAAACGGGGCGTTGTGTTTGCGTTCGTTTAAGTTTAATCTTAATACATATCGTTCATTCCCGCGGGCATTTGGGGCGTCGGGGGTTCGGGTATGTCGGCTACGAGAGCTTCGGTAGTAAGCAAGGTAGCGGCGACGCTTGCGGCGTTCTGGAGAGCGCTTCTCGTTACTTTGGTCGGGTCGAGTATACCGCTCTGCATCATATCGCAATATTCGTCTTTCGCCGCGTCGTAACCGTAGTTTTTGACGTTGCTCTTTACGATGGTGTTTACGACTACTCCGCCGTCTACGCCGGCGTTGCAGGCTATTTGTCTTACGGGAGCTTCGAGAGCTTTGACTACGATTTTCGCACCCGTCTTTTCGTCGTTTTCGAGAGTTTCCGCATAGGCTTTAACGGCGTTTATAATGCTGAGCAAAGCTATGCCGCCGCCGGGAACCACACCTTCTTCTACTGCCGCGCGAGT
>DJPE01000080.1:12336-20930 GCA_002439705.1 Christensenella sp. UBA6420 | reverse complement strand
CGAAAAGAAAGTAAAAAGCTAATTTTATAATAAAAAACGGAATAGAACTATTATCCTACTCCGTCTTAATATTTGTATCCTTAACTTCGAGTTCTACTCGAAACTTCACTGCCGTAAGGCAACTTCACTCAAAGCAATGCTTTGAACTTCACTCCGCCTATGGCGGAACTTCACCATAAAGCGGTAAATTCGCCTTTACAGGAAATTTTTCGTCTGCGTAAGATATTCCTGCAACAGGTCGCTCATTTCGTCGACGAAAGCGTTGCTTTTGCCTTCGTTTTTTAATTTATTGCTGATTTTCGTCAGGGATATAATACCCATATTTATGCCTTGTATCATAATTTCGGCAAGTTTCGAGTTGCTTTTATCTTTGACGGTGTTCATCATCGTGGTGCAGTACATCATACCCTTTGCAAAGCCCGTGGGGTCTTTGAGTTCCACGTTCTTGACTTCGGCGTAGTCTTCCGTCTTTTTCGTGATATTGTCGTAGCCGACGTATTGTTTGGTGAGCATATCGCGGAAAGTCCTGTCTTTGGATAAAGGTCTTAATATCTCCACGCTTACTTTGCCAAGCATTGCGTCGTGATAAATTTCTTGCAGTTCTTCTTCGTTTATATCAGAACCGTACCGTTGCTCTGCTCCGCATTCGCACTTGCTTTCGGTTTTTTCGCAGTCGCACGCTTTCTCTTCGCAGTCGCAAATCGTTCCGCTTCCGTAATTTTTCTTTTCGTCTGTCATACAGCCTCCGTTTTATTTTAGCTTGCGACGAAACGAAATAATTATTCGCCTTTTTCCGAAATGCGGATATTTTATTAGCGACGAAGGCGGCAAACCGCATAAACAGACGGCGAACGGTATTCTTTAATACCAAACGCATAATAACCATTCCAAAAAGAAACGAAAACGCCGTAAAAAACTCGATTTTTCCGTAATTATAGCGTTCGGTAAGCAAAAGATACAGCCCGAACGCCAAAACCACCGACGAAAAATCGCAGAAAAACCCTATTATCGTGCCGCCCGCTTCGGAAAGTTTCGTTTCCTTTCCGCCGAGAGCCGAAAAAAACGTTTTGACCGCGTAAAAAAACTCGTACGCAAAATACGCCGTCATTCCGCCCGACGCAAATATGAACGACAAGTACGGTTGGTCAAACGTAGAAAACATTACTTACTTGAATAACTTGTTAAGAAAACTCGTCTTTTCCGCTTTTTCGTGGAAGAACAAAGAAGTAACGTTGCCGTTCATCGTAAAAACGCCCGTCTTCGTACCCATTTCTTCCATCTTAAAGGAATTGCCTCTGACCGTAATAAGTCCGTCGGTAAGGCGTAAAATTACTTGCTTTTCGTCGAAAGAAATTACGTCGGTCACGCCGTTTATCGTCATCTTTCCGTTTTCGTAGCGAAAACCGTTCCTTTGTTTAGGTTGCTGCTGCTCGTTCATATTACACCCCTTATAAGAAAGTATGCGGGAAAAACAGCTATTATTCGCCGGTCTTTGGCGAAGTTAATTGCCAAACCGTCGGTTCGGCGTTAATTTCCACTCCTATCGGAGCGGTGTTAATTGCCCTGACGGGCGTGAATTGCCAAAATCATAGATTTCGGCGTTAAGGGCAGAATAATAAATATTAAATTTACATATAGAAAAAGCAAGGCGGACTTGCCTTGCTTCCTTGTGAGTCCGACTTATGCGGATAAAGATTTTTTCCGCACAAAGTCTTACGACTGCGAAAAAATCCCGCATAACGATTGGTCGGTATACTTTATTTAATGTACACTTTCGTGCTCGGCACTTTCCCGTTAAGTATATCTTTAAGGTCGTAATTACTGTTAGCGATATACACGGTAGTGCCGTTCTTTAACGGTTCTTTTATGTATTCGAGTTTCGCTCTTGCGCCGTTGGCTCCCTTGCGGCTTGCGCCGTCGCAGAAGTTCTGGTAATACTCCACGTTTTCGATAAGTTCGTAAGAGTCCTTGCCTACGATTTCCTTTACGAGAGTGTTTTTATCGTCTTTATCGGTGTAGATACCGTCCGTTCCCGTAAGGATTACGAGATTTTTCGGTTTCACAAGGCACGCTATCTGACTCGCCGTTTCGTCGTTATCCACGCACTCCACGACGTGTTTGTTGCTCTTTTTCAGGACGTTAATTTCAAACTTCCTTACTTCTTCGTAGTTTACGGGGTCGTTGTAGTTGACGATAGGCACGGCGTTCTGCGCGGGGCAACGCAAAAGAAGTTGTTTCAGGTGTTCTCTTTTCTGTTCGTCGTTAAAATGGTTGTGTTCTACCAAAATCTGCCTTAAATTGACTGCGCTGTCGGTAAACTGCCTGTAAAAACGCATAAGGACGCTCTGCCCTTGCGCGGCGTAATCGGCTTTGACGTCGTTGGTTTCTCCTTTAAGTTCCTTCCCGCTGCGTTTTATATAGTCGAGTCTGCCTATCTCGGTAGCTCCGCTCGTAACCCAAATTACGCCCGGTTCCAACCGACGGCTTATTCTTGCTATTACGTTATAATCCAAATCGTCGTGGCGGGCGTTTATTAAAGCCATACTGCCCACTTTGCCGACGAGTTCTATATCAAAAGTCATCGTTTGTTCTTCTCCGATAAAAATTTTATTGCTTTGACGTAACTTTCCTTACCTTCTCCCTTAAACGTGGCTGTGCATACGTCGGTAAGTAACGATACCTTGCGGAAATCTTCTCTCTTCGATATATCGCTAAGGTGCGCTTCCGCAAACGGTAAATCGCTCCTCGCTTCTATCGCGTCCCTTATCGCCACGGAATAATGAGTATACCCGCCTGCGTTTATTACCGCGCCGTCGGCTTCGAGCGTCTGAATATAGTCTATTATTTCCCCTTCTCCGTTGGACTGAAAGAAAGTCAACGTGATTTCGGGAAAACTACTTTTAAGATACTCGTTAACGCAGTCCAGAGTTTCCCGTCCGTATATAGCGGGATTTCTTTTCCCGAGCATATTAAGGTTCGGTCCGTTTATTATCGCTATTACCATATCCGTTATAAAAAAGGGCTGTCTATACGGCAGCCCCTTTATCCTTTTCGTTATTTCTTAGTCAAGGCCTAAATCTTTAAGAAGAGATTTCATCTTCTTATCGTTTTTGGTGGCGTGAGCGAGAGCGTCGTCGCTGGTGTATTTCTTCGACCAGTTGGTGTACTCGGTGGAAGATACTTTACTTTCGAGACTGTCTTTTATGGTTTCCGCAAAGGTAGAACCGTCAAGGTCGAGAGCTTTGTTTATTCCGAGACCGCTGTTTTCGTCGAGAGTAATTCTGTAGAACGGAGCGAAACTTATATATTCGATATGAAGTCCGTAGCTCGTGAAAGCGTATTGGGATACCTTCGTTCCCTTCGCGGGGTCTTTGCCTTCGGAAAGGTAACTTAAATACAAGTCTCTCGCCATATTCGGGAAGTCGTCTCCGTCGTAGCCGTGAGCTATGTCGCCGAACGGAATGAAGTAGCCTAATTTGCTGCTCATCGTGCCGCCGTCGTCGTTAAAGTAAGTCATATATTCCTTGAAGATAGCGAGAGCGTCGGCTCCTTCTTCTTCCATTCTGGCCTTCATTTCGGCGAGAACGTCAAGTACGCTGAATTCTGCAATGGTGCCGTCTTCGTTAAGGAAGAAAGCGTCTTCCAATTTTTGCGTTTCTTCGTCGGCGGTAGCGTAGGTAAGTTTGCTCTTGTTTGTTTTGAGCTGTTCTACGAACAAGGTCTTTATGTCTTTGATTTCTTCGTCCTTACGGTCGAGAATGTATCTTTCCATAGCTTCGCTTACGTCGGGGCTCCACTTGAAGAGTATGTGCGCGATATAGAACATATTTATAGTGTAAGTTCCGTCGCCGTTGTCGGTGGCGTAGTTATAGGTGTTGCCGTTATATTCAAACGTTTCCGCAAGTAAAGCTTCGATAGGAACGTAGTAAGCGGAAGTAAGGTCGCTCTTTACGGTGGACGCAAACTTTTCTATCTGAGCCTTGTTGTCGAGAATGGAATATTCTTCTTTCTGCTTTTCGACGAGCACTTTGTACTGAGCTTGGAGCTGTTCGTCGGTTACGGGAGAAGAAGTCAGAGCGGCTTTTTTCAATTCGTGCTGAACTGCGGAAAGAACCGCGCTTTCGAAAGAAGAGAGATAGTAATATCCGAGTCCGTTATAGGTGTCGGCTTCCGCGGTGAAGTTAATGTTCATATTCTTCTTCGCTTCGCGGAACTGTCTGTAAGCGTCCTTTTCGGCGTCGTTTTCGTAGGCGGTCTTCGTGTGAACGAATAATTGTCCGTCTTTATAAGCGGTCTTTAAGTCGCTGTCTTCTTCGCTTGCCGCAGCCGCCATAAATTCGGCGAGAGTGGCATAACGGTTCTTGACGTCGCCGTTAATTAAATCTGTTTCTTCGTCTTCTTCGGGTCCTGTGTAGGTAGTACGCGGAGTGACGAGAGTGAAATTAGCTTCGGCGGTGTGGGTAAGGTAAGAAGTTTCTTCCCCTTCCTTCGTTTGCGGTTCTTCATACGTTACTTTACAGATTTTGGAAGTAACGTAGTTGCTTACAAACGTAGCGTCGCTGTCTTCTTCGGTGGTGACCGCTGTGCTTGCCACGGGCAAGTAAACTACCGCGTCTGCGGCACCGCTCTTTTCGAGAATAATTTTAAGGAATATTTTGGTATAATCGGTTTCTACCGTGGTAGTGGAGCTATCCGAAGAAGAACTGCTCGAAGAAGCCGCCGCTACGAAAGAAGTCTGATAAAGTCCGTCGGCGTATCCGTCTTCGGTTTCGTGCGCTATAATAACGCCGTTTTCCTTGACGGTATATCCGTCTTTGTAATAAGCGTTAAGGTCTTCCTTGGCGTTGGTTATGGTAAGTTCTCTCTGCTCGTCGTTATAGTCTTCGATATAACCTTCGATGTCGCTGACAAAACTTTCGTTCGTACTCTTTATGCTCGCGTATCTTTCCGCCACGGTAAGGACGCCTTCGGGAGTAAGCTTGTCGCCGTAAATATTCTTGTACTCGTCGGTGTTGGCGTACATAGCTTCCTTACGACCTTCGATTCCGCTCAGATAAACCATACCTTGAAGAATAAGGTACTTCTGGTTAATTAAAGAATCGAGTCCCTGACTTACGAGAGTCTTTGCGTCGTAGCTCATGCCGTAGTTGTTGTAAAGGTTAATGATGTAATTAACGTAACTCAACAACTCGTTACGGGTGACGTCAAGCGATAAGGTCTGACCGTTGTTGTCTATCGACACGGTAGCCATTATCTCGTTTGCTTTTCTTTCGTTGTTGACCTTAATGAAAGTACAACCCGTCAAAGCTACGCTTACGACGAGAACTATCACTACTGTCAACGCAATAAGTTTCTTTTTCATATCTTCTCCTTTTACAAAGGTAAAATTCCGTATAATCGATTATACACTACGCGCCCGCAAAAAATCAAGTAATATATATATTATTTTAACTTTTTACGCGTGCGTTACAATAACTTTACTCTCTTAACGGGCGATTTCCGTCGTTACGCCGCTTAAATTACCGTCGTTAAGAACGAAAACGAACCGCCGCGACCGTTTCAAACCCTTTCCGCGATAGCGTTTGCCACGGCTTCGACCGATAAATTACCGTCTATCGTCATATCCGCGACTTTTTCGTAAAAAGGTTTCCTTTCGGAAAATAATTTTTCCCTTTTTTCCGTATCGTCGCTTAAAAGCGGTCTTCCGTCGGAACAAAGCAGCGTTAAATCCCTTTTTATCCATACGAAAATCCCGTTCCTGCCGAGATAATCGGCGTTTTCACAATCTATTACGCTGCCGCCGCCCGTGGCGATAACTTTACCCGTAAACAGCGACAACCTTTTTACCGTTTCTTTTTCTCTTTCTCTGAAATACTTTTCGCCCTTTTTTACGAAAATTTCCGCAATGGTCGTTTTTTCTTCTTTTTCGATAATTTCGTCCACGTCGAAAAATTCTCTTCCCGTGATTTCGGCAAGCTTTTTCCCGACGGTGGTTTTGCCGCAACCGGGCATACCGATAAGAACGATATTCGTCATGCTTTTTCTTACTTTTTCGTAGATATTATCGCATTTTTCGGCGGAAACCGTCGTTTTTTTGAAAAGTTCGGACGCGGCGCAGGCTTGCTTAATCAACATATAAAGACCGTTGTCCGAGCGTAAACCTAAACTTTCCGCCTGCCTTATAAGCGCGGTTTTTAACGGATTATACGTTAAATCGAACACGCCCGTAAGGTTAGGGAATTGCGACAAATCGAGTATTTTTTCGTTAAAATCGGGCGTCGTTCCGACGGGAGTCGCGTCTATTATTACTTCCGTATCCGTATTTTCGTACACGTTCCCGTAGTTTATTCCGCCCTTTCTCGAAACGATTTTTATTCTTTCGGCTCCGGAAACTTCCGCTAAAAATTTCGCCGTGTCGGACGCTCCGCCGCTTCCCGCGATAAGCACGTTCCTGCCCCGTAAATCTATCCCTGCCCTTTTCAAGGCTGCGTCAAGTCCGCAAAAATCGGTGTTGTAGCCCGTAAGAACGCCGTTATCGTTAATAACGGTGTTGACCGAGCCGCACCTTAAAGCGGTTGCGTCGACTTTATCAAGGTACTTAATTACTTCCTTTTTGTACGGAACGGTGACGTTTACGCCCGAAAAGTCTTTCTTTGCGAAAAAATCGGCGATTTTCTCCCGCTCCAAATTCTTTACGCCGTAATCGTACCCTAAAAGAGAGTGAATATACGGCGAAAAGCTGTAATCTATATTTTTTCCGATAAGTCCGTATTCCATTATTTCTGCGCTTCTTTACTTAAATAAAATATCGTTTCGTACAGTTTATCTATTTCGTCTTTTCGGTCGGGATAACGCTTTTTCAGACGTTTTTTTATCTCTTCTTCCCTGTTTTTATCGCATAAAGGAAGATTGTTCTCTTTTTTATACTTTCCGATTTCTTCCGAAAGAGCCATCCTTTCGTCGAACAGTTCGGCTATTTTAAGGTCGATATCGTCGATTTTTTGTCTGAAAGAACGACGTTCGTTACGGAGTATCCCGTCCAGAATAACCGCGGCGACCATACTTTCCACGACGACTACCGCTCTCGGAACGTAACAGGCGTCGTGCCTGCCCCCTATTTCTATAATTTTTTCTTCTCCGCTCGACAAATCGATGGTTTTTTGCGGCTTGCCGATGGACGGAGTGGGTCTGAAAGATACTCGTACCGTGACGGGCATGCCGTTGCTTATTCCGCCGTTTATCCCGCCCGAATTGTTGGTGTCGGTGACTACCTTACCGTCGGAAAAAGCGAAACTGTCGTTGGCTTCGCTCCCTTTAAGGTCGGCTATTTTTTTGCCCAATCCGCTTTCGAAACTCTTGACTCCGGGGATAGAGAATATCGCGGCGGATAATTTACTTTCGAGATTGTCGGTCGTATCCCCGCCCACTCCTGCCGAAAGACCGTACACTACGCATTCCGTTTCTCCGCCGACGCTATCTTTATCTTCCGCCGCCGATTTGATTTTTTCCAACGCGACGGGAACGATTTTCTTGTCCGGAATAGGTAGTTTATATTCGTGACACTTTACTATATCTTCATATTTCGGCGTACCGTTATCGTAAGTATAGCACTCCAAACCAGCGATATTCGAGATGTATGCTCCGACCGAAACGCCGCGGGGTAAAAGAAGCTGCGAGCATATTCCGCCGAGCAAAACGTACGCGACGGTCATTCTTCCGGAAAACCTGCCGCCCCCCGAAAAAGCCTTTCCGTACTTAACGGCGGAAACGTAATCTGCGTGCGACGGACGGGGCGTCGAAGAAAAGTCGTAATCCGTTTTTTTTACGTCGGCGTTTTTTATTACGGCGATAATTTTACCGTCTATCGTTCCGTCTTCCGCTATCCCTTCGATAAATTCCACTTCGTCGTCTTCTTTCCTTGCGGTGGAAAAGGCGTACTTGCCGCTCTTTCTTCTCGCCATAAAATCGGATAATTTTTTCAAATCGATTTTTTCCGACGGCAGTCCGTCTATCTCTATTCTTATTTTTTCCGAATGGCTGTCGCCGACTATGTTCAGCGATACAGAGTTAAAAAGTAAATTCATACCGTCCACCTATCCTGGTTATTTTATCGAAAAAATCGGGAAACGATTTCTTTATCCCTGCGGTATTTATAACTTTTCCGCCTGTAAACAGTCTTAACAAAGTTCCCGCCTGAATAATTCTGTGGTCGTCGTTTGCGTCGGTAGTCCCTGCGACGGGCGTTCCGCCGTAAATATACAGAGTTTCGCCGACGGTTTCGTTTTTTACCCCCGCCGAATCGAGAAGATTTTTTATTCCCGCTAATCGGTCGGTTTCTTTAATTCTTAATCTTTTTACGTTTCTTAATTCGCTTTTCCCGTTACAAAACGCCGCTACTACCGCTATTATAGGGGCAAGGTCGGGAGCTACGTCGCAGTCTAAGCTAAGTCCGCTTAGTTTGGACGGATACGCAGTAATTACGCCGTCTTTTTCTTCTATCCTGCCGCCGCCCTTTCTTATAATTTCGCAAAACGCCGAATCGGGTTGATTGTCAACGACCAAACCTTTGACCGACACGGGATTTTTGCCTATTT
>DJPE01000080.1:0-12319 GCA_002439705.1 Christensenella sp. UBA6420 | reverse complement strand
ACCCCGCCGCAAGAAAAACTGCCGAATTCGACCAGTCGCCGTTAATTACTATCCTTTCGGGGGTGGTCAATTTCCCCGACACGGAATACCCGTATTCGGTTTCCGCAACGGATACGCCGAACTTTTTTAACGTTTCCGCGGTCATCGCTATATAATCGTCGCTTACCTTTTTTCCTGATCTGATAACTTTTTTTACGCCGAACGCCGCCGCGTAAATAATCGCCGCCGAAACGAATTGAGAACTGTCCGTTCCGTCTGCTTCAATTTGTTCTTTACGTTCCGCCTTGCCGCCGACCGTAATAACCTTATCTTTTACGGAAATTTCCGCTCCCGCGTAACTAAGAAAATCGGTTATCCCTTTAAGCGGTCTTTCCGATAAATTGCCGTCGGTAAAAAACTTTCCGCCTATCCCGAACCCTGCTATAAGCGGTAACAATAATCTTAGGGTAGTTCCGCTTTCGCCGCAAAAATAATCGGCGTTCGGTTTCGGACGTCCACAGGGGATAACGGTAAGTCTATCCTTTTCTATATTTATTTTAACCCCTAAATTCTTAACGCAGTTTACGGTGGCTAAAACGTCGTCGGAGGGATAAAACCCGCCTATCTCCGTGGGTCTTTCGCAAAAAGCGGCTGATATAATCGCCCTGTGAAGATATGACTTCGACTTGACGGCTTCGACTACGCCCGATATTTCCGACTCGAAAAATTCTGCGTTCATATAAAAAACGCTCCGAATTCATCGAAATCGAATTTCCTTATTTCGCACTTACCGACGCCGCTTGCGAGAACGACGTTAAGTTTTCCGTTGCGGATTTTCTTATCGAGTTTTATCGACGGGAAAAGGTCGGCTACGGGCTTATCGAATTTTTCCACGCCGTACCTGTCGAATAGAGCGACTATTTTTTCATACTCGTCTTTCGGCAAAACGTCGTTATCGTAACAGGAATTCACTATTATCCTTAACCCTTCGCCGACGGCTACGCCGTGCTTTACGCCGTACTTTCTTTCTATCGCGTGTCCGAAAGTATGCCCTAAATTAAGAACCGCGCGCACCGATAAATCGGTTTCGTCTTCTTCGACGTACCGCTTTTTACACTCCACGCAGAGAGATATTATTTCTTTTAAGTCGACGTTTTCTTTACTTAACGCGTCAAAAATTTTTCCGTCGATAAGGGCGTATTTTATTACTTCTCCCAAACCGTTTTTTATTTCTGCTTCGGGCAAAGTAAACAGCGTTTCGGTGTCGAAAACTACGAGTACGGGAGCCTTAAACGCTCCTATCATATTTTTGCCTTTACTTAAATTGACGGCTGTTTTTCCGCCGACGGAACTGTCCGTCCCGGCAATGAGAGTGGTCGGAATCTGAACGTAATCTATTCCCCTTTCGTATATAGCCGCCGCAAATCCCGCTATATCTCCGACCACGCCGCCCCCTAAAGCGACTATAAGGTCGGTTCGGGAAAAGTTCTTATCCAGCATAAACTCGGTTATCTTTTCGACGGTTTTTAGATTTTTCGATTTTTCGCCCGCTTTAATTACGAAAAAATAAACTTCCCCCGAAAGAGAAAGTTTTTTAGAATAAAGTTTGTTTACGTTTACGTCGGTGACTACGAGTATTTTGCCCGACTTATATTTTTCGGGGATAAAACTATCGACGCGGTTTATAAGACCGTCGCCGATAATCACGGGGTAAGAACCGGTTTTCGAGTTTATTTCAATAACCGACTTTTCCATTTATCTCGTCTTTCCCACGACGGACAAAATTCCGTCGGTGTCGGTAATTATTTTTGCCAAGGTTTCGGGCAGGATACTCTGTCTGCCGTCGCAAAGAGCTTCTTCCGGACGGTCGTGAACTTCTATAATAACCCCGTCGCTTCCTGCCGCAGCCGCCGCCAACGAAAGTGCCGGAACAAACTCTCTCACGCCGCAGGAATGGCTCGGGTCGACTATGACGGGCAGATCGGTAAGACTTTTTAGAAGGGGCACGGCGTTAATGTCGAGAGTAAATCTCGTACCCGTGGCGAAAGTTCTTATTCCCCTTTCGCAAAGAATAATTTTATCGTTGCCGCGGCGTAAAATATATTCTGCTGCAAGCAAAAGTTCGTCTGCGGTCGCGGACACGCCGCGTTTTAATATAACGGGCTTTTTACTGTCGCCGACGGCGTTTAATAAGGATACGTTCTGCATGTTCCTTTCGCCTATCTGCAGCACGTCTATATCTTCGAAAAGGTCGATTTTCGTATGGTCGGTAATCTCGGTGACTACGGGTAATCCCGTAAGTTTTTTCGCCTTAACGAGAACCTTTAACCCTTCGTCGCCCATTCCTGCGAAAGCGTACGGGGACGTCCGCTGTTTGTACGCGCCGCCCCTTAAAAAGTCCGCTCCCGCCTTTTTTACCTTTTCGGCTATCCTTAACGTAGCTTCTTCGCTTTCGATGGTACACGGACCTGCAATAACGGCGTAATGTCCGCCGCCTATCTTTTTTCCGCGCACTTCGACGCATTTTCCGTCGCCTTTCTTTTCGGCAAGCGGATATATAGATTTTCCGTTTTCTTCCATTTTTTCTCCGTCTTTAGTATCTGTCGGCAAGGTACCCTTTCTTTTCGGGAAAAATATCTTTAAGAACTTCGCTCTTGCCGAATATCGCTTTCGTAATTTCCGCCGCGTCGACTTCTATATCGAACCCTTCGCATGGAATAATTTTACCTTTATTAAGGGTAAACGTAAGGTTGTTTTTCCTTACCAAACCGTCGTTTACCTTTATCCTTACGTCGGTTGTAAGGTCGGTAAGGGCAAGAGCTTTTCGTAAGTCGGCTACCCTTGCCATAACCCCTTTCTTTTCCGTAAGGAAAAACTTATCGGGTTCGTACCCGTCGGGGCTGTCGAGTCCGCCGTTTAATATGCGGAAACTTTCTCCGTCGGCGTTGTAGACTTCTTCAAAAAACGCGAAATCTTCTTCACTGCGAGAAAAACAGTAATCGAGACCGTCGCAAAATTCGTCGTAAAGAATTTTCGCTTTCTTCAAGTCTATCTTTTCGCCCTGCCCGTCGGGTCTGTCGAAATCGTAGCTCACCGCGACGAAACCGTACTTTTCGTAAAAAGCGTGGCTGAAAGGATACAGCGTAAGGAAAGGAACTTCGGTATCGTCGAGAGCTTCCTTAATAAGCCTTTCCGCATACCCTTTGTGCCTGTCCTTAACGAAGGTTCCGAGTGCGGTAATATGCCTTATTTCGGCAAGTTTATTTCCGTAACGGAGTATCTTTTTTACTAAATACAACGCCGATTTAAGGTCGTTGCCGTCGTAGGCGGCTATTTTCTCCGACGAAATAAGTTTTTTCATTATTACGTCTGCGCAGAGCGTGGAGTCTTCGGGAAAACACTCCGAGTACAGCTTATAAAATGCGTCCATTTTTACAGTAAAGGTATGGTAGCCAAATAAATTACGTCGGGGCGATCCTTAGCCGCGCCTTCCGCAAGTACGAACGCTTTATAGGCTATCTCTCCGCCGCTCATTTCGACGAGTTTTTCCAAGCCTAAAAGACTTCCGCCCGTACTGATTACGTCGTCCACTATCGCTACCTTTTTGCCGCGTAACAACGCTACGTCGTGAGCCGAAAGGTAAAGTTTTTGCGTGCCGGCGGTGGTTATTGACTGAACTTCGCTCTCTATTCCGTCCTGCATATAAAGTTTTTTCGACTTTCTCGCCACGGCGTAATATTCCTGTCCTAAGTTACGGGCGATGCAGTGCGCGAGCTGTAAGCCTTTGCTTTCGGCGGTAATAACGACTTCCGCTTCAGGCAACCTTTCCGCAAGGTGCTTTGCGCAATGTTCGGTGAGAGCCTGGGCTCCGTGCAGGTTGAAGAAGGCGATGTTCACGCCTTCGGCGATGTTGAGAACAGGCAGGTCCGCCTTTCTTCCGCAAATGTCAACTGTGTAAAACTTATCCATTTTTTATCTCCGATAAATGTAATCTAAATTATTATTGTCGTTCCGTTAGGGGCGGCGGCGTCCGCTACTTCCGTTATTTTCTTCCCGCCGATAATCTTGTCGGTAAGGTCGAGAGTCTTAGCGTAACCGTTATATTGTATAAGGGTAAAGCCGTTGCCGTTGTCTTTAAGTACGAAGTCGCCGTACATTGCCGTCGCGTCGTAAATTTTTTCGCTCCATTCCGTCCATTCGTTCGCAAAAGCGTCTTTTCTGCCTTCGGGTACGATTATTACGAGAGATTCGTTCGTGCCTACGAGCGCGCTCAATCCTAATGCGGAAACCGCCGTAAACTCAACGTTAAGTCTGTTAAGCGACGAACAGTTCATAAAAGAGGCGTTGCCGACGGTCTTGACGGAAGACGGTATCCTTATTTCTCGCAGAGCGGTACAGTCGGAAAACGCATAGGCGGGTATTTCGGTAAGATTGGACGACAAAGTAACGTCGGTAAGAGCGGTACAACCCGCAAACGTATATTCTCCCGCGCCGCTCACCGAATCGGGCAGAACTACTTTCTTTAACGAAACGCATCCTGCGAAGGCGTAGGCATTAAGGTTTGTGACTACGCTGCCCGCGGCGAAAGTGACTTTCGTAATTCTTTCGTTTCCGAAATACGGGTCGAGAGTGGTGACTTTACATTCGTATCTGCCTATTTTCAGACTTGCAGGGATTACTATTTCGGTTTCGTCGCCTAAGTAATTGGTTATCGTCACGGTGGTATTGTCGCCGGTTATGGTGCCGTTGCCGTTTACTCTGTAATTATAGTCGCCGTACGTTATTACGCCCTTTTCTTCGGTGTAGTCGGTAAGGTCGGGAATGACGGTGCCCGCGTTCCAACCCGTCGCGTTCTTATACATACCGTAGCTTACTTCGGGAACGTAAATCTTTATAAACGGACTCGTTATGCCGCGGAAAAGGTTGTCGCCGGCGGCGGTAAGGGAAGTAACGCCTTCCTTTATCGCACGGCTTATTTTTATCGCACGGAGATTTTCGGCGTAAGATAACGCCCCTTCGCCGAGTGAAGCTACGCTTTCCGGCAAATAAAGTTCTTTAATCGCAGTGTACGCAAGAGCGTATTTACCGACGGAAGAAGTCTTACCTTTCTCGTCGAGAACCACTTCCGAAAGGTTTTCGCACTTATAAAAAGCGTAATCGCCTATTGTCGTAAGGTGCTTGGGTAAGGTTATCTTTTCAAGCCCCTTGTCTTCGGTGAAAGCGTACGAGTCGACGGTAAGGAACGACTGTTCGTCGTAGTCGGAAAGTTCCGCCACCGTGACCGAAGTAAGTTTATCGTTATACGCAAACGCATAAGAACCTATATCCACGAGATACTTAGGTAAAGTCACTTCTTCGAGATTTTCGCAGTAAGCGAAGGCGTAAGAACCTATACTCTTAAGCGTGCCGTCGTCGGGGCAAACTACTCTCCGCAAACCTTTCGCCCCCCTGAACGCGTCGCCGCCTATGGACGTGACGGAAGAGGGAATAATAATCTCGGTGACTTGGTCGCTTATTACTCTGCCGTTAGGTACGGAAGAGGAGTTGTTTTCTTCCCTTCCTATCTTGTTTATCGTATATTCCATGCCGTTTACCGTGACAGTCGACGGGAAAGTAACCACAGTGTCCGGGCCGACGTAACTTATTATCGTCGCCACGCTCGTACTTCCTACCGGGCTTATTACAAAACCTTTCTGGTTCTTTATTACGCTGCCCGTTTCGTCCACTATATCGTCGGCAAGGTAAGATAAAGCTACGAGACGGTTTTTATCGAACTGAGAACTCCATCCCCCCGTAGTCCTGTACGCTCTCAACGTCGCGTCGGTAGGAACATATACTAAAAGAAGGTCGCAGTTTTTGAATACGTCCAAGCTGCTTTCGTCTATTTTTGCTATGACGCTTCCCGTAGACCTAAGGTAAATCGCGCTTAAATTTACATCGTTTGCGAACGCTCCGTCCCCTAAATAACTTACCGCGCAGTCGAAAGACAGTTCTTTAAGGTCGGCAAGTTCGGCAAAAGCGTACTTTCCTATCGTCATTTCCACGGTGGGCAGGGATTTAATTTCGATTTCTCTCAACGAAGAAGAGTAAAACGCATAATCGCCTATTTCTTCCGTTCTTTCGGGAAGAACCGTCGAAGTAAGGGAATCGCACCCCGCGAAAGCGTATTTTCCTATCTTTCTTAACTTACCGCTCACGGCAAACGATACGGCGGTAAGGTAATCGAGATTATAGAAAGCATAATCGCCTATCGTTTCTTCACTGCCGGAAAACTCGATTTTTTTCAGATTAACGGCGTTAATGAAGGCGTTATTTCCTATTCTCTTAATTCCGTCGGACAAGACTATCTCTTCGGTGAAGAGTCCGAAAGCGTATTCTCCTATTTCGGTAATAGTACCTTTACCTCCTACTTTCGTATTAAGAACGACGCTGTTTTCCGTGCCGAGATAACTTACCAAAGTAAAGCCGTCGGAATTCGGCGTGAGAACATAGTTCTCAAATCCCGCTTCTTCCGACACGTCGTCGTAGGAAAGGATTTTTTCATAATAGTTTCTGAACACCGAGTCGGTCTTGTAAAGGCGTTCGGCATAAGACGATACGAAAAGTTTAAGACTGTCGGAAAGGCCTTCGAAACTCGTGTCCTTAACGGCAGGCACCGCGTCGGCTTTTATAAATACGAACGCAAGTCTTTCGCAACCGTCGAACGCATACGCTCCTATGCTCTTTACCGACGACGGTAAAGTTATTTTTATTAAATTAACGTTCTTTTCAAAAGCGTTGTTTCCTATCGAAACCACCGTTTTTTCCATAACGACTTTACTTAGGTCGCAACCGCCGAAAGCGTACGCCCCGATATTCTTTACGGCCGTTCCGCTCATATCCGCCGTAGTTAAACTTACGCAGTTATAGAAAGCGTAATCACCCAAAGAACTTACCGATTTTCCTAACGCTAATTCAGTCAGGTTGACGCAGCCGTCGAAAGCGTGATTTTTTACGGTGACCACGTTGTCGCCTAAACTTACTTTGCGGAGATTTATCGCCCCCGCGAAAGCGTATTCTTCTATTTCTGTTATTCCGGCGCCTATAGTTATTTCGGTAGCGGTAGAGTTGTTTTCAAAGGCGTTTCTGCCGATTTTCACTATATAAAAATCAACGCCGCCCACGGTTATTTTGCCGGGAATAACGATTTTGTCGGCGTCGCCCGAATATCCCGTCACGGCGTAACGACCGCTTCCGACGCTCTTTAACGACAGTCCGTCGAAGCCCGACTGTATACTTTCCACATTGACGTTCGTGTCGTAATCTTCTACCTTGCTTTCGTCTACAAACACGGTTATATCGTTCGCTTCGGCAAATGCGTTCTCGGTAAATTCCACCGTTCTGTCGGCTTGCGGAACGGTAATCGTGGTGAGATACCCGTTGCCGCCGAAGGCGTAATCTCTTACCTTAACGACGGTTTCCGCCAGAATAAGCACCGCCCCTTTCTTTCCTGCGGGGTACTGAACGAGCTCTCTCCCGTTTGCGGTTACGGCGTAAAGTATTCCGTCTTCGCATATAAGACTTCCGCTCGCGTCGTTAAACTTTATTTCGGTAAGGTTTTCCGACTGTGCGGCTATACCTGTACCGACGAAAGAACTTTCCGTCCCCACAGCGTTAAAGGTAAGGTTCTTTATTCCCGAACGGGCGAACGCGAAATTCCCTATCGAGAACCTGCCCGCCGTCGCGGTGAAGCCCGTTAAAGACAACGTTAAATAAAACGCTCTCGTTTCTATCGCGATAAAAGACGGCGAATTTTTTATAGTTACGCTCTCTATTCCCGATTTTTCGAACGCCGCTTCCCCGATGGAGAACTCATCCGCCGCGGTTAATTCGATATTTTTTATTCCGACGGCGTTGCGGAAAGCGAATTCGCATATATTCTTTACTTTACCGTTTACGGTAAGATAAATTAAAGAACTTTCTTCAAATGTCGACGCGGGGATATCCCTTTCTCCGTCGTCTTTACTTTCCATTACGACGGAAACGAGATTATTTGTGTAAGCGAACACGCCCGAACCTAATAACGTTACTCTCGCGGGAATAACTATATTTTCTATCGAAGTCTTCGCAAAAGCGTATTCGGACACGGTGACTTCGCTGTTTCCGTCGGCGGCGAAATTAACTTCCGTTACGCCGCTTCCGAAAAAGGCGTAAGAACATACTTCCGTCACTCTCGACGGTAAATTTATCGTCGTAAGGTCCTTATTGTCGGCGAAAGCGAAACTTCCTACGACGAGATTTTTATCCCCGTCCGCTATCGTAACTTCGGTAAGATACAGCCCGTCGAAAGCGTGGCTGCCTATTAAAGTAACGTATGACGGAATTTCTATCCGACGTAAAGAGTAGCATCCGTAGAAAGCGTAAGAAGGTATTGCGAGTTCTCCGTCGGTAGTAGTCGGGAAAGTAACTTCCGCAAGTCGTCCGCAGTCGGAAAAGACTCCTTCGCCCATATATTTTATGCCTGCGGGCAGGACGAGTTCGTAAAGGTAATGGTTGCCGGCGAAGGCGTAACTACCTAACGTAACTTCCGTCGCTCCGTCGGAAAATACTATGCTTCTTACGTTGTAACAGTCTGCGAAAGCTCTGTCGCCTATCGTCGAAACGTGCGACGGCAGGACTATTTCCGTTATTCCCGACGCCCCTTCGAACGCGTAATCTCCTACGCTTAATTTCCGTTCGTCGCCGAGCGTCGCTCCGCCGTCGGGATAATTTTCGATAAATTCGAGAGTTTTTAAGTAATAACAGTTTCTGAACGCCCCTTCGGCCACGTCGGTCACTCTCTTCGGTAAAGAAAGTTTGGTTATTCTCGTACCCGCAAAGGAATAAGAACCTATCGCGAGTCCGTTATCAACGCTTGCGGTAGCCTTGTTTATTATCGAGAAAGTTTCTCCGTCGATTACCACGGTGTCGTCGAAAGTAGCTTCGGTAAGCCTACTGTCCGCAAAGGCGTAACTACCTATCGAATACACCCTATACGATATATCCGCTTCGGTAAGGCCGGCGTTATAGAAAGCGTAATCGTTTATTTTAACCAACGTAACTTCGGTTTTTCCGCCCACGGCGGCGTTGGTTTCGAACCTTATTCTCGTAAGGTTTTTCGCGCCTGCGAAAGCGTACTCATCGATAAACGTCACGTCGGAAGCTATCGAAAACTCTCCGATTTTTCCCGTCGGATAGAGATAAATTCCTTTTTCCGACCCGTCGGTGACGTAAGCTACGCCGTTAACTGCGGTTATTTTTTCGTTGTTGCTTATTTCGAACGCAATGAGAGAAGTACATCCGTCGAAAGGATTTTTGACCGCGCCGCCGTCTTTTCTCAAAGCGAGCTTTTCGGGAAGGACCACAGTGGTAAGCGCCGTGCAGTCGGCAAAACAGTTTTCTTCCAGCGTGTCGGTAAGGCAGTTGTTGTCGTAGCTTATTTTATTTAACGATACGCATTTTGCAAACGCTTCTTCGCTTATTGCTACAAGGTTTCTCGGTACGGTAATCTGTTCAAGACTTTCGCACCCGTAAAAAGCTCTCTTGCCGAGAGAAGTCAGCATCGTGGGCAGAATTCTGCTCGTACTGCCGCCGTTACGCAACTTGACGCAGTTTTCAAACGCGCTGTCGCCTATCTTGGTGACGCCGCCCGACGAATTCTGGTTAAAGGTGACCGAACTTAAATTAGTACAGCCGTAGAAAGCGTAGTTCCCTATTTCGGTAACGTTGCCGTTGAACGTAACCCCCGACAGTCCCGAACAGCCGTAGAAAGCGTAATCGGGCACTTTCGCAAACGAAGTCGCGCGGGGCAGTTGCAACTGCGTAAGGCTGCGGCAGTTTTTGAAAGCTCCTTCGCCGAAATACAGTATCTCGGTGTTGCTGTTTACCTGATACGTTGCTACTTTCGTATTCGCGAAAGCGTAATCTCCTATGTAATTTGCGTTACGGGGAATGTTCGGTTCCGCCACAGATACGTTCTCCCTGCCGTAAAAGGCGTAATTGCCTATCTTGGTCACGCCCGACGGGATACTTACTCTCGCGAGCTTGTCGCAGTAAGCGAAAGCGTAAGCGGATATGGTTTCGAGAACAGAACCCGCCGCGAAATTGACCGTGGCGAGAGCCTTGCAGTCGTAAAAAGCGTACGGGGATATTTCGGAAGCCCTTGCGGGAATAGTTACGGTAGTAAGATTTTCGCAAGAATAGAAAGCCTTTTCCGAAATCTTCAAGTCGTTCGCGTTTTCTCCGTCGGCAAAGTAAACGTTCCTTACTTTCGAATACGCGAAAGTTTCTTCCCCGATAGCGTTAAGGCTTGCGGGAAGATTTATTATTCCGACTCCGCAATAGGCGAAAGCTCTTTCCCCTATCGAATTAAGTACGGTCGAATTTATATTTACTACGGCTAAATTTTCGCAGTTTTCAAAGGCGTTCGCGCCGATTTTCTTAACATTTTCTCCTATCGTGACGGCGGTAATCGTGTCGTTACCGAAGAACGCGCCCGCGGCTATTTCCGTAGTTTCGTCCGCGACTATGTACTCTCCGCCCTTCTTCGGCGGGAAAACCAATAAGGTTTCGTAATCTATAAAGCCGGTCGCTTCTTCCGACGACTTTCTGCGGGAATAGATTACTCCGTCTTCCGATAAATATTTTCCGTCTTCTTTCGTTACGATAAATTTTTCTACGAAACTACCTACGAAAGTCTTATAGTCTATTTCGTAAACGTCGCTGTCGGGTAAAACCGCTTCTTTCATAAGAACCGCCCCCGAAAAGACCTTTTCGCCCATGCTTTCGAGTTTCGACCCGCTCGCAAAAAGGAAAGAAACCAAATCGGCATTTTCCGCGAAAGCGTAACTTCCTATAACCTTAACTGTGGACGGGACGATTATTTCCGTTAAGCCCGAACAGCCGAAAAACGCTCCTTCGCCTATAACTTCCGTGCCTTCTTCGAGTTTCAGTTCGTCTATCGCTGCGTTTGCGAAAGCGTAACTTCCTATTCTCTTTACCGTTGCGGGAATAAACAGAGCAAAACTTCTCGACGACGCGAAAGTCGGATTATCTTTACTGCCCGCCGCTATCGAAGTAACGGGTACGCCAGCTATCTCCGACGGAATAACTATCGTTTTTTGTCCTTTACCTATTGCGGTAAGTCCCGTTACGACGATTTCTCCGTCGTTTATCTCGTAGGTAAGGTACCTGTCCATATCGGTCACGTCGATAAATCTCGCGTACAGAACGATATCGTCCGAGCCTATCGCCGTGATATCTTCTTCGCACGCTACGGTAAATTCCGCGTCGTAATACCAACCGTAGAAAAGCCCGTTCTTTACCGTCGGGTCTTCGGGTACGGATATCGTATCGCCGGCAATTCCTTCGTACGAAGCGTACTCTTCGCCGTCGACGAAATATTTTACGGTAAAGGTCTTAGGCGTGTAAACAGCCCTTACGGTAGTCTTTTCGGTCACGTTCTTTACCACGCTTACGTTCCATCTTCCCGTATAACCCGCCTTTTCGGGGACTTCGGGCATCATATCCGTCGTAAGGTCGTCGCCGTAAGGTACGTAGACGTACTTGGTGGCAAACCCTTCCGCCGCGAAACCTACCTGAACCGTCTGTCTTGTCCATCTTGCGTAGAACGTGACGTCTTCTTTGGGAATAACCGTCGCGTCAACCGGCTGCGTACACGCGTCGTCGTAAAACCAACCGCCGAAATCGTAGCCCTTTCTTACGGGAGTGGGAAGTTCGAGCTCGCCTGCGTCGGAAGAAGAAACTCTCACGGACGGAACGCTCGGTCCACCCATGGAATCGAATTTTATGGTGACCCTGCCCGCCAGAGTACAAGCCGTCAGACAGAAAGCCGCTATTATTATCGTAATTGCCAGAATAAGCGTAAGCCGTTTTTTTCTAAGCACTTTTTCCTCCCGTACGCGTGTGCGTAAACAAAAATATATATTATATATTATACTCTCCGCACGCGTTTGTCAATAGCGGAAAACGGAAGCATACGGCAACTTTGCGACTAATTTCGGCAAAGCCGAGTGAACTCTTCCGACCAAGCGTTATGCGGAACTTTTCCACTGCGAATTTCGGCAATGCCGAACGAATTTACCGTATAACGGTAACGAATTGTCACTGCGTGACGCGAATTTCGCAAGTAAGTTGCGAGCTAACGGAATTATATATCAAAAGAAAAATTTTACTATCCGCTTAATTTAAGTTTATTCAAGTATTAAGTTTGTGGAGAAAGCGTAACTCGGTTAATGTTTGGATAAGGGGGAACATTATGAGGAAAGGGGTTTATTAAGGGGGCTTGGAGCGATGCCCCCTT